>CALGBJ010000082.1 GCA_937877385.1 uncultured bacterium | reverse complement strand
GAATGAAAGGTAAAGATATTAATTCTTTCAGGATAGAAGTTTATCCAGAAGCAAACTTTATGAAGTACTTCTAAGAAATAAAAGATTGATAATTTATAACTATGCTCGTTGATGTCCATTGCCATTTAAACTTTCCTCAATTTGATAAAGACCGAGAAAAAATTATCAAGCAATGCCTAGCTGAAAAAATTTATCTAATTAACGTTGGTTGCGATTACTACAGCTCAAAAAAAGCAGTTGAAATAGCCAAAAAAAACAAAGGAGTTTTTGCTGCTATCGGCATTCACCCTCAAGAAGCAGAAAAAGAAAATTTTTCTGAAGAAAATTTCTTAGAATTAGCCACCCAGAAAAAAGTTGTGGCTATTGGTGAGATTGGTTTAGATTATTATTCTTCGGTTGATAAAAATAAACAAAAAGAATTATTAGAAAGGCAAATCGACTTTGCTTTAAAACTAAATAAGCCAATCATCTTTCATTGTCGTTCAGAAAAAGATGACAAAAATTACCAGGCACACCAAGATTTATTAAAAATCATCGAAAAGAAGAAAGTAAAAAAAGGAGAGATTCATTGCTTTGATTGCCAAAACTTAACAATTTTAGAGAAGTTTTTGCAAAAGGACTTTTATATTGGCTTCACCGGCTTGATTGTCTATTCAAATAAATTAGACAAAATTATTGCTAAAGTCCCTCTAAACCGTCTTCTTATCGAAACTGACTCCCCTTTCCTCTCACCTCTTCGCCAAGAAAAAAGAAATACCCCTCTAAACTTGAAATTCATTGCTCAAAAGATTTCTTTAATAAAAGGAATTGACTTTGAAAAAATTGCCAAGGCAACTTTTGAAAATAGTCAAAGATTATTCAAACTAAAAACTTAATATGGCAATAAAAAGAAAAGGCAAACTTTATCTTGGCACTTCTGGTTGGCTTTATCCTCACTGGCAAGGGATTTTCTATCCTGACAAATTAAAAAGCGGCAAAGAAAAACTTATTTTTTACGCTAAACATTTTTCAACCGTTGAAGTTAATTATTCTTTTTACCATCTTCCTCAAGAAAAAACCTATCTGAAATGGAAGACACTTGTTCCGAAAAATTTTCTCTTTACTCTGAAAGTCAGCCGCTATATCACTCATATCAAAAGATTAAAAGAAATCGACGAGGCCTGGCAGGAATTTCTCAAAAGAGCTAAAACCCTCGAAAAAAATCTTGGGCCTTTCCTTTTCCAATTTCCTCCTTCCTTCTCTTTAAAAAATTTAGACAACCTAAAAAAACTCTTAACTCTTCTTAAAAAAGAAAGGAATCTTCGTTTCGCTTTTGAATTTCGTCATTCAAGCTGGCAAAACAAAGAAGTTTTTTCACTTTTAAAAAAAGCCAAAGTGGCTTTGGTTTCTTCTCATTCTTCTAAATGGTCAAGAATAGAAAATTTTGATTTAGCCAATTTTGTTTATTTCAGATTTCATGGACCAAAAGAACTCTTTGCCTCAAATTATCCAGATAAATTCTTGCAAGAAGAAAGTCAAAAAATAAAAAAAATTCTGAACAAAGGTAAGGATGTTTTTGTTTATTTTAATAATGACTTTTCTGGTTATGCCATAAAAAACGCTCTCTTTTTAAAAAAACTTTTAGAAAGAGATTGATTTCTGAAAGTAAATTTGATAGAATTCTTTTGAGAAAAAATTTTGGACGGTTAGCTCGGTGGTAAAGCGCCCCGCCTTTTATGCGCGTATAGCTCAGCGGTTAGAGCG
>CALGBJ010000081.1 GCA_937877385.1 uncultured bacterium | reverse complement strand
GCTAGAAAATATCGTTTGAATTTAATTATCGCCCATCAGTTCATTGCTCAACTCAAAGATGAAATCAAAGAAGCGGTTTTTGGCAACGTTGGCACAATGGTTATTTTCAGAGTCGGCAGTCAAGATGCCGAGTTTTTAATTAAAGAATTTGAACCCTTGCTTAAAATTTCTGATTTGACCCAACTGGAAAACTTTTTTGCTTATGTTAAATTGATAACTAAAGGTAAGCCGTCTCTGCCTTTTAATATGAAGACTTTTTCACCAGAAAAAGGTTTGGTTGAAAGAGGGAAAGAAATAAAAAAGAAGAGTTTATCTTTATACGGCAAAGATAGACAAGTAATAGAAAAAGAAATTGAAAAGAGGTTAAAACTTATTTAGATTTAGATTTGAAAGGTCGGCAAATCAAAATCAAAGCAAATAAAATTATGGCTAAATATAAAGTTAATAAAGAAAAATGCCTTGGCTGTGGAATGTGCGAAGTTAATTGTCCGGGAGCAATAGAAGTTGATAAGAGTGGCAAAGCTAAAATCCTTGATTCAGAGAAGTTGGCTAAATGTGGTGGTGAAGAAATTTGCCCTCAAGGAGCAATTGAGAAAGTTGAAGAATAAACCCAGCATCACCCAGCACCACTTTTTTGCTTCCCTTATCTAAAGAATGTTTTGAGCAAGGAGTTATTCTGTTTAATTGTCGTAAAAAATGATACTGGGTTGGTGCTGGGTAAATTAAATTTTTTTAGAGGAAAAGTAGGAAAAAATTTTTAAATAGTCATTTAGACTTAATTCTTGAGGTCTATTTTTTTTGCTTAAGGAGAGTTTTTGAAAAATCTCTTCTATTTTTTCTTTTCTTTCATATCTTTTTAAATTTGAAAGAAGAGTCTTTCTTGGATGAGAAAAACATTTTTTGAGAAAAGAGAAGAATTCCTGACGAAAAGAAAATGATTTTTGGTTTTTTAAAAAGTCGATTTTTAGAATAAGAGAATCTACTTTTGGTTTAGGTGAAAATTTTTCTCGATTAACAATCTTTATTTTTTTTACTTTAGCCACCAAAGAAAAGGAAAGAGAAAAGAAATTGCTCTTCGGAGAAAGAATTTTTTCAGCTACTTCTTTTTGTAACATCAAAACCGTTCTTGAAGGATATTTTTTTAAATCTAAAAGATTTCTAAGAAAAAAACCGGTTAGATAATAAGGAAGATTAGCAACAATTTTATTTATTTTTTTCTCTTGAAGAAATTTCTCCAAATCAATTTTTCTAATATCTCCTGAAATTATCTCTAATTTTTTTTCTTCGCCAAACTTTTCTCTTAAAACTTTAATCAATTCTTTATCTTTTTCAATGGCAATAATTTTTCCCTTATTTTTAATTTCTTTAAGGATAAATTCAGTTAAATTGCCGTAGCCGGCTCCTACTTCTAAAATTGTCTCCTTTGAATGGATTTCTAAACTCTTGGCAATTAGAGAAAGAATTCTTTTATCTTTCAAAAAAACCTGACCTAAAAACTTTTTTGCTTTAAATTTCATCTTTTTTCTTAAAGAAAGAGGTGGAGATGAAAGTAATTAAATGAGAGGGAATTTCTTGAAGGAAAGGTGAAGGTTTGCTTAAACTGAATTCTCCAAAAAGGAGACGTTTTTCAGCATAAGTTAAATAAACCTCCTGACTAGCTCTGGTTAAACCAACATAGAAAAGTCGTCTTTCTTCTTCATATTCTTCCTCTTTATTTTTTGACTTCCAATAGGGAAGTAAACCATCTTCCAGGCCAGTAATGAAAACTTTTTTGAATTCTAATCCTTTAGCAGCATGAAGGGTCATTAAACTCACTCCTTTTTTTAAAAAAGGAAAATCATCGGCTTCTTGTTGAAGAAGCGAAACTGAATCTAAAAACAAACTTAACCCCCGCGGTGGTTTTTCTTTGTCGAAGTTGTAAGCAATTGAAAAGATTTCTTCTACATTCTCTTGTCGACTTTTACCATCTTTTTCTAGTTTTTCTAAATAAGCAAGATAATTTGTCTTTTCCAAGATATATTTAATCAATTTGGTTAAATTATACTCTTTACTTTTCTGATGAAAATCATCTATTAAATTTAGAAAATTTCTTCCTTCTGATGGTAATTTTTCTCTTTCTTTTTTGTTTTTTATTAAGTTTTTAAAATTAGCAATAATTATTTCTTTTTTTATTTTGCCAATTCCTCTTGGCGGTAAATTGATAATCCTTTCTAAAGATGCCTTATCTTCTGGATTTAAAGATAATTTTAAATAGGCGAGAATATCTTTTATTTCTTTTCTTTCATAAAATTTGAAAGCGCCGATTATTTGATAGGGGATATTGTTCTTAATTAATTCTTCTTCTATTGTTCTTGATTGAGCATTGATTCGAAAGAAAATGGCTATTTCTTTTAAAAGAGTACCTCTTTCAGCTAGTTCTTTAATTTTATCAGCAATAACCTTCGCTTCTTCTTTTTCGCTACTTGTTTCAATAAGCCAAAGAGGTGGGCCCGGTTTATTTTTTGTCCATAATTGTTTTGGTTTTTGAAAAATATTGTGAGAAATTAGAGAATTAGCCGCTTCAATTATATTTTGGGTGGAACGATAACTTTCTTCTAAAAAAATCACCTTGGCTTTAGGAAAGTCCTTTTCAAAGTTGAGAATATTTTTAAAAGAAGCAAATCTAAAACCATAGATTGCCTGCTGGTCATCACCGACAGCGCAGACATTTTGATATTTTTTAGAAAGAAGTTTGATTAATTGATATTGGCTGAAATTAGTATCTTGGTACTCGTCAATAAGAATATATTTGAATAATTCCTGATATTTTTTTAAAATATCTGGTTTCTTTAGAAAAAGAATAACGGTCTTGCTAATTAAATCCTCAAAATCAAAGGCCCCGTATTCAATAAGTTTCTCTTCGTACTTTTGATAAATTTTACTAATAGTTTTTTCAAAAAAGTTTTGGCTCTCCTCGGCATAATCTGCTGGTGATTTTAAATAGATTTTAGCAAAAGAAAGATGACTAGCAACAACATTCGGATTAAATTGTTCAGAAGACAAATCAAGTTCTTTGAGAATTTTTTTGATTAAGGACAAACTATCTTGTTTGTCAAAAATAATAAAATTGCTTTTTCTTTGAAAAAGTTCTTTAACGGCTTTATTTTCCTTTCTTAAAATTCTTACTCCTAAACTATGAAAAGTGCCGCAAAAAGGCAAATTACCTTTCCTTCCTAAAAGTTTTTCTATCCTTTCTTTCATCTCTCTGGCGGCTTTATTAGTGAAAGTAAGAGCCAGAATGTTTTTTGCTGAAATATTTTTTTCCATCAAATAAGCCAAACGATAAGTTAAAGTTCTAGTTTTGCCAGAACCTGGACCGGCAATTAGCAAGAGAGGTCCTTCAATTTGCCTGACTGCTTCCTTTTGTTTTTCGTTTAATTTAGAGAGGTCCATAGATTATATAACAATTAAAATCTCAAA
>CALGBJ010000080.1 GCA_937877385.1 uncultured bacterium | reverse complement strand
ACGAGAAGGAGGGTTAATCTTTATTTCTTGATATTTTGGCTTAATAGGCCTTTTGGTAATAATCACTCCTTCTCCTTCTCTTTTTTTCTCTAAATAAAATTGCTTGACTATTTTATCTTCTAAAGAATGAAAAGTGATAACGGCCATTCTTCCGCCTGGCGAGAGAATAGCGAAAGATGACTTTAATCCTTCTTTTAAATTTTCTAATTCTTTATTTAGATATATTCTTAATGCCTGGAAAACTTTAGTGGCTGGTTGAATTCTCTTTCTTCTTTTAAAACCATAAACTCTTTCAACGATTTTTTTTAACTGAAAAGTATAGTTAATTGGTTCTTTTTTTCTTTGCCTAACAATCTCTTCGGCTATTTCTCTGGCTTTCTTTTCTTGGCCAAAAGAAGAAAAAATTTCAGCTAATTCTTTAAACGAGTAACTATTAAGAACCTGACTAGCGGTTAAATTTGTTTCTTTTGGTGAATATCTCATATCTAAAAATTCATTCTTCTGAAAGGTAAAGCCCAAACCGCTTTCTTTGATTAGAAACATTGAAAGACCTAAATCTAAAAGAATTCCTTTGACTGGTGAGAAACGAAATTTCTTAGCAATTTCGGCTATCTTGGCAAAATTTCCTTGAGTAAAAATTACTCTTTCAGATAATCCTTTTTCTTTAATTCTTCTTTTGGCAATTTTTAAGGTTTCTTTATTCAAATCTATAGCCAAAACTTTTCCTTGAGGAGAAGTTCTTTTGAGAATTTCTATAGCGTGGGAAGCCAAGCCAACAGTGCCATCAACATAATTCTGGTTAGGCAAAGGATTAAGCAATTCAATAACTTCTTTTAAAAGAACTGGGTAATGGGTGATGGTCATATTTAAATTACTCCTTCTAATTCTTGAGCAATGTCAATTGCTTCCTTTTCAGTTTTTCTCTTGTATTCCTGCCATTGACTCTTGTCCCAAATTTCTACTCTTTTATAAAGGCCGCAAATCACTACTTCTTTTTTTAAAAAAGAATATCTCCTTAAGTAATCAGGAATATTAATCCTGCCCTGCTTGTCTATTTTTACTTGAGAAGCGCCAGCCAACATTAATCTGACAAAAGCCCTTGAATTTGCTTGGGAAAGGGGAAGGGAAGTTAATTTTTCAACTAAAGCTTGCCATTCTTTTTCTGGAAAAAGAAAAAGACAATTATCTAACCCTCTGGTCAAATAAATTTTACCCCTAAACTCTTTTCTGAATTTTGAAGGCAAAGCAACTCTGCCTTTTTCATCTATTAGATATTGATATTCGCCAAGAAACATATTTTTTAGTTATTCATGTTTTCCCCACAGTTTTCCACAATCCACCACTTTTATTTAAAGTTTATCCACTATTTATTTTTTGTCAAAAGAAGTTTTCCACATTGTTAGATATTCTCTTTATTCAAACGATGTAAGCGCAAAACTCAAAGCGCAAAGCGCAAAACTCAATTTAAAATCCTAAATTCTAAATTCGAAATTCGAAATTCTAAACAAAATTCAACCCAGAACTACTAAAGAGTTCTGGGTTGCCTAATACCCTTTATAGTGGTATTGGGCAAAATTCAACCCCGAACCATATGAGGTACGGGGTTGCCCAGAACCCAAGATGGTTCTGGGCAATGTTTCAAATTCTAAACGTTTGGGATTTGGGATTTGAGATTTGGGATTTCGTTTAGAATTTAGGATTTCGGATTTAGAATTTTTAATATTGAACCGTTAACCCGTTAACTCGTTAACTCGTTAATAAATAATAAAACAATGAATATCAATGAATATCCTTTTATTGCTAATTGCCAACTGCCAACTGCCAAAGATTTATATCTTGTCAGATTTTGAAGAATATATTAAAATTCTTTTAAAGGTGGGTTGGCAGAGTGGACGATTGCGCCTGTCTTGAAAACAGGTAGGGCGAAAGCCCTCGCAGGTTCGAATCCTGCACCCACCGCCAGCAGATTTCCGCTTTGCTCAAATTTTCTAGTAATTAGTAAGTAGTTGGCAAATTTGGGCAAGGAAGAACTATTTTTTATTAAAAAAAAATTGACTCCTGGATATTTTGGAAAAAATTACTGAATTAATTCAGTAATTAATTCAGTAATTTTTTTCTGTTTTTTTTGAGAGAAAATTTTTAGCTATGGGTTTTGCGCAAAAGATGAAATGCATTTTGACGCCCAATGAAAAACCTCAAATCTCAAAAGGCAAATCTTTTTGTTTAAGGTTTAAGGTTAAAAGGTTAGGAAGCCAGTTTGGTAAAGAGGTTAAGAAGTTGGTGTTATTATCTATTTTGCTTTTTTTATTTGCATTTTATCCTATATTTCTAACTTCCTAACCCAACTTCCATACCGGTTTCCTAACCCTCTAACTCCTTACTATTTACTACTATTTACTGGTTGCTTGGGTTTTGTTTCGAAATTCAGATTTCAGATTTCGGATTTCTAAACTTTCCTAATTTTTGATTCATAATTCATAACTCCTGATTCCAGATTCCAGATTCCAGATTCATAATTCCAATTCATTCCAACTCGTTAACCCGTGAACTCGTTAATAAATAATAAAACAATAAATTTCTATGAATTTCATGAATATCCTTTTTATTGCTAACAGCCAATTGCCAATTGCTAATTGTTAAAGATGTTTATTTGTTGACTTTTTTTGGTTTTTGACTAATATTTTTTAGGGTGAAAAAAAAGAAAGAAAAAATTCAAGGTAGAGTA
>CALGBJ010000079.1 GCA_937877385.1 uncultured bacterium | reverse complement strand
TTGAATATTGGTTTAGTCAATCATTTGGCTATTTTCGCTAGATTAAATGATTTTTCTTTTTTGATTACTCCTTATTTGAAAGTTGAAAAAGGCAAGGTGACCAAGAAGAAACTTTGGCTTGAAGCCATTGAAGAAGAGAAATATTTTATTACTCATCAAGGTGTTAAAAGAAACGAGAAAAACGAAATAAAGGAAGGAATCGTAGAGGTTAGATATCAGAAAGAGGCAACTGAAACCAGAAAAGACAAGGTTGACTTAATTGAAGTTGCTCCTTATCAGATCCTTAGTTTATCTGCTTGTTTAATTCCTTTTTTGGAACATAATGATGCCAATCGAGCTTTGATGGGTTCTAATATGCAAAGACAAGCAGTTCCTTGCTTATTCCCTGACCCTCCTTTAGTTGGCACTGGCTTGGAAGAAAAAGCCGCTTTGGATTCTGGAGATTTGATTAAAGCTGACGAAGATGGGGAAATTACTGAAGTTGATGCTTCTCATATCACTTTAAAAACTAAAAATAATAAAATCATCAATTATCAGTTAGAAAAATTTGTCAGGACGAATGACTATACTTGTTTTAATCAAATGCCGAAAGTAAATGTGGGCGATAAAGTCAAGAAAGGTGATATTCTTTGTCAGACAAATTCTATAGGAGACAATATGCTTTCTTTGGGAAAGAACCTTCTAGTAGCTTATCTTCCTTGGAAAGGGATGAATTTTGAAGATGCTGTAGTTATCTCTGAAAGATTAGTCAAAGAAGATGTTTTCACCTCTATTCATATAGAGGATTTTAAATGCGATGTCAGAGAAACTAAACTTGGTCCAGAAATAAACACTCCAGACATTCCGGGTGTTTCTGAGGAGAGATTAAAGGATTTAGATGAAGAAGGAATTATTAGAGTTGGAGCCGAAGTTAAACCGGGAGATATTTTGGTTGGTAAAATTTCTCCTAAAGGAGAAGTTGAACTTACTCCAGAGGAAAGATTGCTTCAAGCAATTTTTGGCGAGAAAATTAAAGATGTCAAAGATACTTCCTTGACTTTACCAGCCAGCAAACGCGGTCGAGTGGTAGGAGTAAAAGTTTTTTCAAGAGAAGCAGGTTATCCGTTAGAACCAGGAGTGATTAAGAGAATTCAGGTAGAAGTTGCTCAAATGAGAAAAATTTCTGAAGGGGATAAATTGGCTGGCCGGCACGGTAATAAAGGTGTTATTGCTAAGATATTGCCTGAGGAGGATATGCCCTTTTTGGCTGACGGCACACCAATTGATATTATTCTTAATCCTTTATCAGTGGCTTCAAGAATGAATCTTGGCCAGATTTTGGAAACGCATCTTGGTTTAGTAGCCAAAAAACTTAATTTCCGAGCGATTAGTCCGCCTTTAGCCGGGGCTAAAGATGAAGAGATAAGAAGTAAATTTAAGGAAGCCGGTCTTCCTGAAGATGGTAAATTCGTTCTTTTTGATGGCGAAACGGGCGAGCCAGCAGAAAAAAGAGTAACAGTAGGTTATGGGTATATTATGAAATTAAATCACTTAGTTGAAGATAAAATTCATATGCGTTCTATTGGTCCTTATTCTTTAGTTACTCAGCAACCATTAGGAGGAAAGGCGAGAATGGGTGGTCAGAGATTTGGCGAGATGGAAGTTTGGGCACTTGAGGCCTATGGAGCAGCTTATACTCTTCAAGAAATGCTAACTATTAAATCAGATGATATAAAGGGTCGAGCAAAAACTTATGAAAAGATTGTTAAAAACGAGAAGATTGAGACTCCTTTTATTCCGGTTTCTTTTAACGTTTTGGTAAATGAATTAAGGGCTTTAGGTTTTTCGGTGGAAATTGAAAGAAGCGAAAACAATACTTAAGATAGAATAGAGTCAACTTTTTATTTTTAGTCAGAAAGAAGATTAAAAAAATTTCCAATTTCTAATTCTTAAATAAAAAATATGGATTTTATTAAATCAATTAGTTTAAAAATTGCCTCGCCAGAAGAAATTCTCTCTTGGTCTCATGGTGAAGTGACTAAGCCAGAGACAATAAATTATCGAACCCAGAAGCCAGAAAGAGAGGGTTTGTTTTCTGAACAAATTTTTGGTCCCGTTAAAGATTATGAATGCGCTTGTGGAAAGTATAAGAGGATTCGCTATAAAGGGATTATTTGTGATCGTTGCGGAGTAGAAGTAACAGTTTCTTCGGTTAGAAGAGAAAGAATGGGTCATATTAAGTTGGCTGCGCCTGTCAGTCATATTTGGTTTTTAAGGAATATTCCTTCAAGAATTGGTTTGTTTTTAGATATTCCTCTTCATTCTTTGGAGAAGGTTATTTATTATGCTGGCTATATTATTACTAAAGTTAACGAAAAAGAGAAAGAGAAAGTGAAAAAGGATGTTGAAGAAGAATATCGTTTGGCTTTAAAAGAGAAAAAACTACCGATTGAAACAATTGAAGGAATTTACCGACAAACTTTAAATGAGATTTCTTTGCTTAAAGAAAAGAATGTTCTTTCGGAAATTCAATATCGGAAATTGGCAAGCAAATACGGTCATCTTTTTAAAGCCGAGATAGGGAGCGAGCCAATTAAAAGAATGTTGGAAGAGATAGATTTAAAGAAACTTAAAGACGAATTAGAGGAATCATACAAGAAAGTCAAGAGTGATTTAGAAAAAGAGAAAATAATCAGAAGACTAAATTTGGTTAAAGGTTTTATTAGAAAAAATCTACGGCCAGAATGGATGTTTTTGACAATTTTGCCGGTTATTCCTCCTGATTTAAGGCCGATGGTTGCTTTGGATGGTGGCCGCTATGCCGCTTCTGAGTTGAACGACCTTTATCGCCGGGTTATTAATAGAAACAATCGTTTAAAGAAGCTTTTAGAACTTGAAGCGCCAGAGGTAATTATTAGGAATGAAAAAAGAATGCTTCAGGAGGCAGTCGATGCTTTAATAGACAATTCAATTTCTAGTCAATCTAGACCTCAATCAATGTCGACAACTCAAAGAAGACCGTTGCGTTCTCTTTCAGATATTTTAAAAGGCAAAAAAGGAAGATTTCGCCAGAATCTTTTAGGTAAAAGAGTTGATTATTCTGGTCGTTCAGTTATTGTCGTTGGTCCTCATTTAAAAATAGATGAATGCGGCCTGCCTAAAAAAATGGCTTTGGAACTTTTTAGGCCATTTGTTATTTCTAAATTAATGGAGAAGGAAATTGTTCATAATATTAAATCAGCAAATCTTCTTATTCAGCAAGAAGCCCCAGAAGTTTGGGAGGCCTTAGAAGAAGTTATTAAAGGTAAATATGTTCTTTTAAATAGAGCGCCGACTTTACATCGTTTAGGTATTCAGGCCTTTAAGCCAAGTTTGATTGAGGGTTTGGCTATTCGAATTCCGGCTTTAGTTTGTGGAGGATTTAATGCTGATTTTGACGGCGATCAAATGGCGGTTCATCTTCCTCTTTCTGATGAAGCTCAAAAAGAAGCCAAAGAAAGAATGGCTTCTGATAAAAACTTGCTTAAACCGGCTACTGGTTTGCCAGTGGTTCATCTTACTCAAGATATAGTTTTAGGAATTTATTACCTTACTTATTCTTTGGAGAAAAAGAATAAAGACAAGTTTTTTGTTGATGAAAACGAAGTTTTGCTATCTTTGGAAAGGGGAGAAATTTCTTTACAAGAACCAATAAAAGTTAAGATAAGGAATGGGGAGATGATTGAAACAACTGCTGGTCGAGTAGTTTTCAATAGTATTCTACCCGAAGATTTTTCTTTCGTTAATTCTTTAATCAGGAAAAAAGAACTTAAAACAATTACTAATCAATTAATTGTCAATTATGGCATGGAGGTTGCTGCTGATATTCTTGATAAAATAAAAGAGCTTGGTTTTAGATATGCTACCTTTTCTGGAATTAGTTGGGGAATGAATGATTTGAAAGTTCCAGCAAGCAAGAAAGAAATTGTTAAGCACGCTGAAGAAAAAACTAATCAGGTTAAACAAGAGTATTTAGAAGGATTGCTCTCTCGAAGTGAGGAAAAAAGTAAAATTGATGAATTCTGGACAAAAGCCAAGGAAAGATTGAAGGAAGCGGTCTTAAAAGAGTCTCTTGAGCCGGGAAATTCTGTTTATTATATTATTGATTCTGGTTCTCGAGGTTCCTGGGGTCAACTTTTGCAAATGATTGGAATGAAAGGATTGGTCCAAAATCCTCGTGGGGAACTAATTGATTTGCCAATTAAACATTCTTACAAAGAAGGTTTTAGTCCTTTGGAGTACTTTATTTCTACTCATGGAGCCAGAAAAGGATTAACCGATACTGCTCTAAAAACTTCTTCGGCTGGTTATTTAACTAGAAGATTGATTGATGTTGCTCAAGAAGTTATTGTTCGAGAAGAGGATTGCCAGACAAATAAGGGAATTACTATTTATAGAAGTGACGGTCAAGATTTTGGTCATTCGTTTGCTGAAAGAATTTATTCCCGAGTGGCTTTGAAGGATATTAAAGGAAAGAAAGGATTGATAGTTAAAAAGGGCGAGATAATTGATTTGGTTAAAGCTAAAGAGATAGAGAATGATGAAAGTATTGATAAAGTGGAAATTCGTTCGCCAATTACTTGTCAGACCTTATACGGCGTTTGTAGTAAGTGTTATGGAGCAGATTTAACTACTAATAAATTGGTTGAACCGGGAACGGCTGTTGGCGTTATCGCCGCTCAATCAATAGGTGAGCCAGGAACTCAATTGACAATGAGGACTTTTCATATTGGAGGGGTTGTTGGCCTTGATATTACTCATGGTTTGCCGCGAGTTGAAGAGCTTTTTGAAATAAGAACACCTAAGACGCCAGCGGTTATTTCCGAAGTAACCGGTAAGGTAAAGATGATTGTCAAGAAAGAGACAGGAAACGAAGTAGTTATTGAAACTAAAATAAAGGGTAAGAGAAAAAGAATGACTTATAATTGTCCGTTGAATATGAGATTGATTGTTAAAGAGGGAGAGGAAGTAAATGCTGGCGATCCTTTAACCGAAGGGCATCTTGATTTAAGAAGTATTTTTAAATTAAAAGGCAAAGAAGGGGCTTGGCGTTATCTTTTAAATGAAATTCAAAGAGTTTATGTTAGTCAAGGAGCGGCCATTAATAATAAGCATTTAGAAATTATTATTTCTCAAATGTTTTCTAAATTAAGAATAGAAGATGCTGGTGATAGTGAAAATTTTGTCGAAGGAGATGTTGTTAGTCGGTCTCAATTTAGAGAAGAAAACCAGCAATTATTAGAGAAAGGCAAGAAACCAATGAAAGCCAAACAGCTTATTTTAGGAATAACTAAGAGTTCGCTTTATTCGGACAGTTTTCTTTCAGCCGCTTCTTTTCAGGAAACTCATCGTGTTTTAGTTTCAGCAGCCACCGAAGGTAGGCCTGACAAGTTGCGAGGATTAAAAGAAAATGTTATTATTGGCAGATTGATTCCAGCCGGCACTGGTTTTAGAAAAGAAGAAAAGAAAAAAGAAAGCAAGAAAGAAAAAGGGCGATAACAAACTTGCTTTTAGGGTCCAGGAGATGTAGCGCCCCATTAACACCTTTAAGGAATCGGGGGAACGGCTTGCTCCTGGATCCCAAAAGCAAGTTTTTTTAAAACTCTGATTCCAAAAAATCAACAATCTTTCTTTTAAATTTTATTCTTCCTTCTAGAAGAATAACATCACCGCTTTCCAGATTTTCTTTTTTTAAAAGATTTTCAATTTCAGTTAAGGAGGAGGCAAGTTTAATTTTCTCTTTTCCTTTCTCTTTAATAAAAGCAAAACAATCACTCTCTAAAATAATAGCTAAATGGCAAATGTCTTTGATTTTTTCTCCTATCTTCTGGTGGATTTCTTTATTTAAAGGACCAAGTTCTATTAAGCAAGGCATTATTAGAATTTTTTTCTTTTGATAATTATTTAAATATCTTAAGGCCTCAATTATTCCTTCAAAATTTAAATTATAAGTATCGTCAATAATAATTAAGCCATTTTTTAGGGTGTTTTTTTTCATTATTGAAAATGCCGGAAGAATTTTTGGAGCAATTTCTTTTATTTCTTTTAATTTTAAACCCAAAGAAAGAGCTACAGCACTGGCTGTCAGAAAGTTTTCTCCGCTTTGTTTTCCCAAAAGATTTAATTTTATTTTTACTGATTCTTTCTCCTTTTTTAAATCAAAGGATAAGAAATTTTTATTAACTTCAACATTTTCTGCCCATAAATCTACTCCTTGTTTTTTTTCAAAAGAAGAGATAATTTTTTTTCTAAAGGAGAAATTTTTAGCAATTTGATAAACTTCTTTATTGCTACCGTTAAAAACGGCTAAACCATTTTTTGGTAAATTAAAGACAATTTCAGATTTAGCTTTTTTTATTTTCTCTAGACTGCCAAATAATTCTAAATGCTGAGAGGAAATACCAGTTAAAACGCCGATTTGGGGATTAAGAAAGCTCATTACTTTTTTAATTTCGCCAACTTGATAAGCGCCGATTTCAACGACGAGAAATTTATGTTCTTCTTTTAACTTATTTAAAATTAAATTAGCAATACTTATTTCAGTATTTTCATTTTTTTCTGTTTTTAAAACTTTTTCCTTGCCAAATTTTTCTTCTAGGAGAGTGGCTAAAAATTCTTTAGTTGAAGTTTTACCGTAAGAGCCAGTGATGCCAATGACAATAAGTTTTTTAAATTTTTCCCTCTTTTTTCTAGCTCTAAAAAATTTTATTTCTTTTAATAAATAATTGAAAGAAGCAAAAATTAATACCCAAAGAAAGATAGGAAAGAAGAGGAAAATTTCATAAATAAAAAGCGAGAGAATAAACGTTTTTTGGCTAAAAGAATAAAGTTTTAGGACAGCAAGAAAAGAAAAGAAATAAAAAAGAGAAATTAACAAAAAAGTTTTTTTAGTCAAAATAGGTCTTTTTATTTTAAAGATAATTTTTTTGGAAAGGCAGATTAAAAAGAGTAGGGGGTAATAAAGGAGTAAAGTCAATAAACTAATTTTTAAATTAAAAAAGGAGAGAAGAAAACAAAAAATGAGAACCAATAAAGAAAAAAGGTCCTTTTTGGAAAGAATTATTCCTTTCTTTTTTTTAACTTCGCTGAGAAATCTATCCTTTCTGAATTCTTTTATTTGCCAAAGATAAAAGAGAAATAAGCTTTTTTTGAAATAAAAGAAAAGCCAAGCAAAAATAAAGAGAAAAAATAAGAAAGAAAACATTGCTTAATAAGCTTAATTGTAAGTGTAAATCTCCCGCTCCAAAGGAGCGAGGCTCGCCCAGCCCTACTTTTGTTCCAAAAGTAGGGCTGGGCGGCAAAACT
>CALGBJ010000078.1 GCA_937877385.1 uncultured bacterium | reverse complement strand
AATTCTAAATTCGAAATTCTAAACAAAATTCTAAATTCTAATGTTCCAAATTCTAAACGTTTGGGATTTAGAATTTGGGATTTGGGATTTCGTTTAGGATTTAGGATTTCGGATTTAGAATTTATTTATAATTTCATTTTGCATTTTGAGATTTGCATTTTGAATTTTTATTTGCTTTGCGTTTTGAGTTGTAGCTTTGCACTTTGCGCTTTACACTTTGCGCTAAAGTAATGAATATCCTTTTTATTGCCAACTGCCAACTGCCAATAGCCAATAGCTAAGATGTACTTATCTTATACTAGAATTTGACTTTCATTTCAAAATAAGTAAAATGAATTTGTTATGCCAATAACTAAATCAGCAAAAAAAGCCTTAAGACAAACCAAAAAAAGAACTCTAAGAAATTTGGCTAAAAAAAGAGAATTAATAAGCTTAAGAAAGAAATTCAAAAAAGCCTTAGAAAGTAAAAACAAAGAGGAAGCTGAGAAACTTCTTTTTCTACTTTACAAGAAAATAGACAAAATGGCTAAAACGAACATTTTTAAGAAAAATACTGCTGCCAGAAGAAAAAGTTATTTTGCTAGATTATTTTTCAAAACATTTAAATAGTTCTCAAAAAGTCAATTAGGGCTTCTTGATAAGTTAAAAGAGAGGTTTTTAAATAAATATCTTCTTTGCTTAATTGACGATAAATTTTTAAAATATCAGCCAAACTATAAGAAAAAGTTTGGCTTTTTATTTTCTTTAGATAAAAGCGATTAAAACTTAATTCTCTTTCAGGTAAAAATTTAATTCGAGAAAAGTTCTTTATTTGTTTTAATAAAAGATTAAAAATTTTTGCCGGATCTTCTCCTAAATAAAAAAGTTTAGCCAAAAGAAAAGAGGCCTCTTTTTTATTTCTGCCAATTATTTTCTCGGCTAAAGAAAAGATCTCTTTAGAGAGATAAAAGAAACGGCAGGAATTATAAATCAATTCTTGACTAATTTTCTTTCCTTCAGAAAGAGTAATTAACTTTTCTAATTCATTTTTTATCTGCCAACCGTCATAACCAATTAAATCAATTAACAAGTTGGCTTCTGCCGAACCAATTTCAATCCCCTTCTCTTTGGCTAGCTCACAAATAACTTTTAATAAAAAATTTCTATCTTTCTCAGAAAAAGTTTTGAAAAATTTATTCTTTACACCCTCTCGCAAGCAAAAATCAATAAATTTATTTTTTTCTGCTAGTTCCAAGAAGACAAGAAAAATATTTTTATCTTCTTTAATTTTAAAGAAATCTTTTTGGAAAAATTCTTTAACTTCTTTTTCTTGAAAAAATAAAGAAAAATCTTTTGAAAAAATTAATTTTCCCTGGCTAAAAATATCTCTTTCTCGATAAAGAGAAAAAAAATCAGCCAAATCATTTTCTTGGCTATCAAAAGAGAAAATTGAAGAAGAAGGAAATTTTCTCAGAAAATTTTTCTTAATCCTCTGTTTTTCTAAATGAAGAAGAAAATCATTTTTGCCATAAAGAAGTTGAATCATTTTTTAAAAAGATAAACCAGTTAAAAAATGGAAGAAGAAAGAAACTATCGGAAAAATAAATTGGACGCCGAAAAAAAGAAAAAATAAAAGAATTAACCAGCCATAAACTTCTAAAAACTTCAAAAAAGGCAACCAAGAAGAAGGAGCAAAGGAAAAGAGAATTTTTGAACCGTCCAAGGGCGGAATAGGTACTAAATTAAAAACTGCTAAAAGCAAGTTGGTAGCAACAATCCAAGCAAAAAAAACATTCAAAAAAGGATTAAAAAAGGAAGAAAAAAATCTTAAAAGCAAACCAAAAATAATAGCCAAACTTAAATTGGCCGCTGGACCAGCAAAAGCCACTAAGCCAATATCCCTTTTTGGTTTTCTTAAAAGCAAAGGATTAAAAGGTACTGGCTTTGCCCAACCAAAGACAAAACTGCCTTTACTAACTAAAAAAAGAAAAAGAGGCAAAAGAAAAGAACCAAAAAGGTCTAAATGTTTTAAAGGATTTAAAGATAATCTACCGCTATCTTTGGCTGTTGGATCGCCGAGTTTGTAAGCCATTGCTCCGTGACTAACTTCGTGAATAGTCACTGAAAAGAGTAAAATAATTAACTGAAAAATTAAAGCAATTCCCTGCATAGTTTTGTTTATTTTATTTAAATTTGAATTATTAATCAAGGAGCCATTTATTGCCTTTCAAAAACTCTTTACTTTCAATCGGTTTCTTGCCTTCAAGTTGAAGTTTTTTAATTAAAAGAGATTTATCTTGACAAACCAAAGCCAGCCAGCCATTTTCTTCAAAAAACTTCCCTTTCTCAACCGGTTTTTTTTCTAAAATTTCACTCTCTAAAATTTTTAAAATTTTCACTTGGTTATTCTTTTTAACTTTCAAAAAAACTCCTGGCTCAGGATTCAAAGCCCTAACCTTCCTCTCTATTTCTTCGGCTTTTTCTTGGTGGGGAAAAATTTCTCCATCAGTAAAAACAAATTTCTTGGTATAACTGGCTTTGACTTCGTCCTGTTTTTTACCTCTTACCTTTCCTTGAAGAAAATCATCCCAAATAGATAAAAGCAAATCTCCACCCAAATTAGCCAATTTTTCTTCTAATTCAAGATAAGTTTCTTTGCCATTTAAAATAATTTCTTTTTGAGAAATAATATCTCCTTTATCAACCTCCTCACTTAAAAAATGAATTGAGACACCAGTCTTTCTTTCACCGGCTAAAATAACTGCCTGGATTGGCGAAGGTCCCCGATATTTTGGTAAAAGAGAGGGATGGATGTTTAAAAATCCTTTTTGGGGAATATCAATCAGTTCTTTGGGAATAATTCTGCCAAAACCAGCTAAAAGAAAAACACCTTCTTTCTCTTTGGTTAATCTTTCAACAACTTTCTCTTCTTTCAATTTTTTTGGCTGAAAAACTTCCAAAGCAAATTCTTCAGCCACTATTTTGACTGGTGAAGGAGAAATCATTCTTTTTCTTCCTCTGATTTTATCAGGGTTAGTAACAACCAAAACTATTTTAATTTTCTCAATTATTTTTCTTAAAAAAATAGCCCCGAAACGATTATTACCAAAAAAAACAACTTTCATAAATTTTTCTCCTTCTCAAAAAATTTTTCTAGCAAACAATATTCTTTTTTCAAAGAAGGATGGGCAATCTGAGAAAATATCTTACATTGCTCTTTTAATTTAGCAAGTTGTTCTTTTAATAATGAATTAAGATAATTTTTGTCTCGATTCTCTAAAGCGCCAAACCATTTTAAAATTTCTTCCTCATTCTCTTTAAAAGCCAAAATCAAAAGAGGAATACCTTTTAATTCCTTGTATTCTATTTTCAAAGTATTTTTTTCTTTTCTGGCTAAAACCCCGTAATCAATTTTAATCCTCTCAGGATTCTTAATTTTCTTTATTATCTTCTCGGCTTTTTCCTGCCAAGCGCCTTTTAAAGAAGTTGTATCAATCGCTGCTAAAACTTTCGGTTTTTTAGGATTAGCATCTAAAATTATTTGGTCAATACCATTAAAATAATCATCATAAAGAGAAGTTCTTAAAGCAAAAAATTTTCCTTTAAACCAAAAATTGTTAAAAGAAATCGTCTTTAATTTTTCAACAATTCCTCCAATTTTTTTCAAATACCATTCTTTAGTTTTGCCTTTTTTTAAAAGACTTTTCTCTTCTTGACGAAAAATTTCTCTTTTTTTCTCTGCCCTTTTTATATCCCTCTTAACAACCAGAGGAGAATAAATATCCCTTTTAGCCAATTCTTCTAAATTAAGTCGGCAACTTGAATCAACTAAAAACCCCCTTTCTCTTAAAGAATTAGAAATTTCTTTCAAAGTTAAATCAATAAACTTTTCCTTTTCTTTTATTTCTATTGAAAGTTTGCTTTTCTCTTTTTTATAAGGATTTTTTTCAAAGTGAAATTTCATCTTCTTTTTTTGCTTTAATTATTTTTTTGGCTTTATCAGTAATAAGAATGCCGTTCAAGTGATCAATTTCATGTTGGCAAATAATAGCAGGCAAACCAAAAAGCTTCATTTCAATTTCTTGGCCGTCAATTTTCTTGGCTTTTAAAATAATATTCTTACTTCTTGGCAGAAAAGCAATTACTCCGGGAATACTCAAACAACCCTCTTGGGAAATAATTTTTTTTCTTGACTCTTTAACAATTTCTGGATTAAAAAAAACATAAAACTTTTTGTTAAAAAAAGCAATAAAAAATGATTTATTAAAACCAACCTGATTAGCCGAAAGACCAATGCCGTTTTCAGCTTGCATTGTTTCTTTCATTTCTTCAATTATTTCTTTCAATTTAGGCGAGTTAAATTCTTCCTTTTTCAAAGGTGTTGTTTTTTCTCTTAAAATTTTATCAGGCACAGTAACTACTTTTAGCATAATTCTTTATTTTTAAATAAGCGCAAAGTGCAAAGTGCATCCTGTCATCCGACAGGATGCCATATCGGATGATATGGCAAAACCATATCTTAAATCTCAAACCTTATTAGACAAATTCGAATCTCGAATCTCGAAATCCGAAACAAATTCGAATTTTCAAATGACCAAATGTTCAAAACAAATACCCCTCCCCCTCCTATTTCCTCCCCCTCCCTCTGGGAGGGGGAGGATTAAGGTGGGGGTGGGCATTTTGAACATTTGAATTTCGGTCATTTGAATTTGTTTGGGATTTGGGATTTCGTTTAGGATTTCGCCACAGCCCTAAATTCTTTAGGGCTGGGTTATCAGATTTCGGATTT
>CALGBJ010000077.1 GCA_937877385.1 uncultured bacterium | reverse complement strand
AAATTTTATTAACTCTCAAAATCTATAAAGAGAGAATTCAAAATCAACGAATAATTATTTCAACTTTTTCTCTTTTTTTGGGAATTTTTCTTAACCAAAAAGGCCTAAGAGAAATTTCTGCCGAATTAATTCCTTCTTTTTTGCCAAGAATCTCTCTCGCTTCAGTAATATTTTTGCCAAGAATTTCTTTCTTAATTTCATTTTCGTCTATCTTCCTCTTTAAGGAAATTTCAATTGTTAAATCAGCTTTAACTACCTCTTTTTCTCCTTCTTTCTCTTTTTCAAAAGAAAGACTATTTACCCTTCCCTCAACTTCAACCACTCTCCACTTCTCACTTCCTTCTTTTTGACTAAAAATACCTTTGGCAAAATTTAAAAATTCATCTTTGGGAATAATTATTCCCTTCAAAACAAACTTGCCTTTAAGATTGAATTCATTTTTTATCTCGCCAGCCTTAACTTCTGAATCTAAAAACTCTTCTTCAATTTGCCAACCATTCTCCAAGGAAAAATAATCTTCGGGAATCTTCTCTTTAAATTCTCTTTCTAAAATAAACTCTATATTTTTTCTAACCAAATCTTTGGCTTTATCAATATCTTCTTGGCTGACTACTTTTACTTCCTTTTTAGCCCCTCCTTTCATTGGCTGAAATGACTGAGCGTAAAAACCTTTACACTTTGGACTATTCTTTTCACACCAAGCAGCAATAACAAATTTAGAAGGACCAATATTGTACTCCTCGCCCGGTTCATCAGCAAAAACTTCAACGTCAATATGTGAAGGTACAATTTTGCCTCCAGCAATCTTTGCTCCAGGAATAACTATTCTTTTATGAAGGCGAAAAACTTTTCCATCAGAACTTAAAAAACGAGTTTGATACTTTTTATCAGTTGGATGACCTATTAAAACCTGAGGACTGGAACTATAAGCGTTAAAAATTCTAATAACACCATGGGCCCTTTCTTCTATCTGTTTGCTACCACTGGCCGGAAACTTCTTATCAACTTCTCTTTGGAAAACTAATAACTTGCCTGGTAAAAGATTATTCTCTAAATCAACTTTCTTTGCCTCCAAATCAATCGTTGCTGAGATATTTATTTCTTTCTTGTCCTGCTGGCTGTTAAGAGTTATCTCTGCTTTAGGTAGAATAAAGAGAAAAAAATAAAATAAAATAAAAAATGCTGGCACAGAAAGAAAGAAAGCAATTTTTTTCTTGCTCTTCTTTTCTTTAGAGAAAATTTGGGAAAGTTTTTTTTCTTCTAAAGCGTCTCCATTCTCTATCTCTTTCTCTCTTCTGTTTTTTTCCATCAATCTTTGCCAAAAATCCATCCCTTCCTTCGCCTTAGGCAATTCTTCTATTCTATTAAGCAATTGCTCTTTTTCTTCATCTTTAAAAGATTCTTCTTTTTCGAGTGTTTTTTCTTCTATTGAAGGAAAATCTTTTTTGGGACCACCCCTACTTCTTTTTCTTGCCTTTCTCTTTCCTTTTCTAATAAAAATATCAGCCATCTTCTTTCCTTTTGTTCCAGCTTCCTCAGACCCAAAAAACTGACTATAATCATCAACTAAAGGAATATCCTCTTCTTGAGCAAACCTCTTTACTTTTTCATCTTCAGTATCTAAATAAATTTTTTTCTTTGAAAAATCTGCCTCTCTTTTTAAAATTTTAAAATTTAGACGACGTTCAGCTAAATTAGAATTTCTTGGTATCACTAAAATCAACTCATCTGATAAACTTAAAATAATTTTCTCCACTACCGAAGCTAAATCTTCTTGTTTTTTTATATAAATAACTTTTTCCTTCATCTAAAATAAAACTTATTCAATTTCCCAGATAATTAATAAATTAGTGGGCACGGAAGGAATCGAACCTTCCACCTCTTCTTTATCAGAGAAGCGTTCTACCACTGAACTACGTGCCCAACAAACTAATTAGCTTGTATTTATTTTAAAAAAAATAATTTCTAAAGTCAACTTTCAAGCAGAGAAAAAAAGTAATGGCGAAACTTCCAAAAACATTTTGCTTGACGACCAACCTTTCTCTCGAATTTTTGATAATCCAAATCATCTATCTCCTGACAAAAACTAACTATCCGACCAAAATAGAAAATCCTCAACAAATCAATAATCTCCGCACCGCTTTTGTTATAAGGGCGGTGTGAAGAGCCTACCTTGTCTTTAAAAGCGGCTAAGATTCGATAAACTATTTTTGCCCATAAAGAATCTTTTATTTCAATCTTTTTCTCTTTTTCCATCTTTGCCAATTTTTCAATTATCTCTTCCGAAAAAATTTTTCTAATTAAAAATCGGTTAGCCGCAACTCCTTTAAAGAAAATTTCTCTCATTCTCTGGTAATCTGATTTAGATAATTCTTTTGAAGAAGGTAAAGAAAACAAATTACTTCCCAAAATTGGCGGTTGACAAATCTTTTCTATTTTGAGAATTTGAGAAAGATGAGAAATGATTATTCTAAACAATGTTTTAGAAACCTGAACAAACATTGGTGAAAGACGAGGATTGCTTGACCGGTGAATTTTCTTTCCTAATTTTGCTTGGCAAATTTTAACCCCAGAAAAAATCGCTTCTAAAGTCATAAAAATATCAATGCCATACTGATTTATTTCTTTAGTCCATTTTTGTTTCAACCAATGATTAACTAACTTTTTATTAAAAGCAAACTCACCACCAATTGGCTGACGAATATTTTTACCTAAAAGTCCATAAACTAAAGGATAACAAAGAAGGTTGGTAATTGTCCCATCGATTTTCTGCCGAGCATACCAAGGAGTAACATAATCCCATCCTTGAAACAAAGGAGAAAGAAGAGACTTAAGCCAAACAGGAGTAATACTATTTAAATCAGCATCAAAAGTGGCTATTTTACTTGCTTGGAGTTGTCGGCTAAATAAAAAGAGGTTATAAAGATTATAACCTTTTCCTCTCTTGTTAGCCGGAGTTGAAAGGTAAATCAAAGGAATTTTTGTCTTAACTTTGAAAAATTCTCTTCTTGTTCCATCCGGCGAGCAGTTATCAAGATTAACAATTGCTGAAGGAATTTTGGGGAAAAATTTCTCTAATCCTTGAGAAATAACTTCAGTAACTTTCCGGATGGTTTTTTCTTCGTTATAAGAAGGAATGCCAACTAGTAATTCAACTTTTTTAACTTTGGCAGGGTTAACTATTTTCATTTCTAAATTTTATTCTCGTTGCAAAGGAATATGACAATTTGGACAAGTCAAAGTTCTACAAGGAATTCCTCTTTTATGCTCAGTTTTATAACCACATTTTGGACAGACACAATAATCAGACGGTCCCTTACCTTCTCCTCTTTCTCCTTCCTTTCTAAACTTTCCTCTTCTTTGCCAGCCAAAGCCTTGGCCAAAAGCCGGCTGGTAAAAATTGCTTTCAAGCTGGTGACTCTTAATTTGAATTGCTAAATAAACTAAATTTTCAATTTTTGCCATTAATTTTTTTCTTAAATTTTCAGAAACTTTTTCTGCTTCCTCTACACTCAAGTTTTTCGGTAATTCAATCTCTAAATTGGCAGTAAAAGCCGAACCTCTTTTTTGAGTTCTCAAATCAGCAAGCTGAATATTTTCTGACCGACAAATTTCTCTAATTTTATCTTCAATTTCCGGAGGAGCTGAAGTATCTAAAAGAGAATCAACTGCTTCCTTGCCCAAAGAAAGCGACTCTTTGATAATATAAAAACCAATCAAAAAAGACAAGATTGGATCTAAAAATAAAAATTTTTGGGAAAAAATCAAGCCGAGGAAAACGATCAAAGAAGAAAAAACATCAACCCTTGAATGAAAACCGTCAGAAATCAAAGCCACTGAATTTTCTTTCCGCCCATAATAAATTTTCAATCTAGACATTATCTCGTTAATCAAAACAGAAAAAGCCATAACTAAAAGAGCAATTTTTGGCAATGAAATCCGAGAAGGATTTAAAAACTTTTGATAACTCTCATAAAAGATAAAAATGCCGGTTATAAATAAAATCAAAGTAATAAAAAAACCAGCCAAAACCTCAAATTTAAAATATCCATAAGGATATTTCCTGTCAGCCGGTTTTTTCGAGATTTTAATTCCTAAAAAGCCAATAAATGAAGAAAAAACATCAGTTAACGAATGAAATCCTTCAGCCAAGACTGCACTTGAATGAGACAAAAAACCAGCAGAAATTTTTATCAGAGTTAAAAAGATATTTGAAGTTATAGAAAGCAAAGCAATTCTCTCTTTCATTTTTATTCTTTTGTTCTATAATTCCTCTTTTTTAAATTTCTCTTTTTGAGTTTTATCCAATTCTCTAATAAGTTTTGTCAGTTCAGCAAAGTGTTCTTTTTCGTCGTCTGCAATATGAGACAAGACTTTTTTAATTTCCTCATTATCAGTTTCATCTATGTGCTTTTGGTACTGATTAATCGCCTCCAATTCACCTATTAAATCTTCTCTTAAGTTCTTTAAATCTTTGCTGTTCATTTATTATTTTATTTTTACTTTTACAACTTATCACCGACCTTGTTTCTAATTATAACAAATTTTTCTTAAATAAAGAAGAGATAACTTTGCTTTTCTAATGATCTTTGCTAAAATGAAGAATATGATTTTTGATATCATTTCGATTTTTCCAGAGCTGATTAAACCATATTTCCAAAAAGGTCTTCTTTCTTCCTCTCAAAAAAAGGGATTAATTAAAGTAAGATTTTTCAATCCAAGAGATTTTACTCAAGACAAACACAAAACCGTTGACGACACTCCTTATGGCGGCGGACCAGGAATGGTAATGAAAATCGAACCAATTTTCAAAGCAGTTCAAAAAGCAAAAAAAATAAAAAAGAAAAAAAGAAAAGTTATTCTTTTTTCTCTAAAAGGAGAAATTCTCAACCAGAAACTTCTTCGACAATTACTAAAACTTGAACATTTAATTTTAATCTGCGGACGATACGAAGGCGTTGATGAAAGAGTGGCTAAATACATTGCTGACAAAGAAATTTCTTTAGGAAATTTTATTCTCAGTGGCGGAGAATTACCAGCCCTAGTTTTAATTGAAAGTTTAACCAGATTAATTCCTTCGGCTATCGGCAAAAAAGAATCAATTGAAGAAGAAAGATTAAAAAAACTCTTTGGAGAAAATTTTCTTTCTCAAGGAAAAGAAAAAATTCTCTCCTATCCTGTTTACACTCGGCCAGAAAAATTTTATCCTTTTCCTAAAAACAAAAAAATTTGCTGGTCAGTCCCAAAAGTTCTTCTCTCTGGCAATCACCAAAAAATTTCTCTTTGGCGAAAAAAGGAAATTGAAAAATATTTGAAAAAAGATGGTAAATAAAATAAAGTCAATTCTCAAAAAAATTATCCCGGCGAAATTCTTTTTTCTCTATCACTTTCTTTGGTCTTTTTTTTCGGCTCTCTTCTATCGCTTTCCCGGAAAAAAAATTCCTCATATTATTGGCATCACCGGCACTAAAGGAAAAACTACTACCGCCGAATTAATTTACTCTCTCTGTCAAGATGAAAATGAAAAAGTTGCTTTATCTTCTTCTTTAGAATTCAGAATTGGCAAAGAAATTATCCCTAACAATTTCAAAATGACAATGCCTGGTCGGGGCTTCCTTCAAAAATTTTTAGCCAAAGCAAAAAAAGAAAAATCTCAAATAGTTATTATTGAAGTCACTTCTGAAGGCATTCTTCAAGCCAGAGAAAAATTTATTGATTTTGATATTAAAGTTTTTTTAAATCTCTCTTTTGAACACTTGGAAAGACACAAAGGTTTTTCTAATTATAAAAAAACTAAGGGTAAATTTTTTCAGGGAAGAAATGACAATTTTCACATCATCAATTTAGATGATCAAGAGGCTGAATATTTTCTTTCTTTCAAAGCCAAAAAAATTGTCGGTTTTTCTCTTTTTGAAAATAATCCTTTAAAAGACAAAGTAGATATTTTTCTTTTAGCCAAAAATTATCAATTTTCTGAAAAAGAGACAAAATTTGTTTTGGTAGTTAACGGTCAGAAAGAAGGTGAATTTTGCTCTCCGCTTACCGGCGAATTCAATCTTTATAATACTTTAGCCGCTATAGCTGTAACTCTAACTTTAGGCAAAGAAAGAGAGAAAATCAAAGAAAAATTAAAGAATTTATCTCCACCAGTTGGCAGATTTGAAATCATTAAGAAAAATCATCTTCAAATTATCATCGACTACGCCCATACTCCTGATTCTCTTAAGGCAACCCTAAAAACTATCAAAGAAGTTCTTAAGCCAGATTATTTAGTTTCTCTAACCGGTGCAGCTGGCGGTGGCCGAGATAAATGGAAAAGAAAAGAAATTGGCAGGATTGCCTCGCTTTTCTCTGATTCAATTATTCTTACCAATGAAGATCCTTATGATGAAGATCCAGAAGAAATAATTGAAGAAATTTATCAAGGCATTCCTCTTGCCAAAAGAGAAAAAGTGGAGAAAATTTTAGATAGAAAAGAAGCTATAAAAAGAGGTTTGGAATTAATTAAAAAAAAGCCAGGAAAAAATATCTTTGCCATTTTTGGTAAAGGCGGCGAAAGGTGGCTTTGTCTAAAAAACGGCAAAAAAATTCCTTGGAGCGATAAAAAAATCGTCCTTTCCTTTTTAACAAATAAAATGTACTATCCAATCAATTCGGTAACGAAATGAAAAAATAGTGTTTTAAAGTTATTGGACAAATAGACCCTCCCCCACCTATATCCTCCCCCTCCCAGAGGGAGGGGGAGGAGTAAGGAGGGGGAGGGAGATAATAACAATCAAATCGTTAACAAATTGGTTAGCAATTACAAACAAAGAAAAATGAGAAAAGTTTTAGATTTAAAAAGTTTAGAAAAACTTAGATGGCAAATAAGAGAAGAAATTTTGAAAATGGTCTGGCAAGCAAAATCTGGCCATTTAGCCGGCTCTTTGGGCGTAGTCGAACAATATCTGATTTTATTTTTGGCTGGCATTTTGAATTACAAGCCAGAAGAGCCTAATTGGCCAGCAAGAGATAGATTAGTTATTTCTAACGGTCATTATGCCCCAGCTCTCTATGCCGTGATGGCTGAAGCCGGTTTTTTAAAAAAAGAAGAGCTCTTAACTTTAAGAAAATTTGGCTCGAGGTTGCAAGGCCATCCTTCCAGAAACCATCTACCAGGCATTGAAACCTCTTCCGGACCCTTAGGCGAAGGCCTTTCTCAAAGCATTGGCTTGGCTTTAGCAGCCAAACTTAATCAGGAAAAATGGCAGGTCTTCTGCGGAATGAGCGATGGCGAACAAGATTGCGGAAATACCTGGGAAGCAGTTATGCTGGCTGGCAAACTAAAACTACCAAACCTAATTGCCTTTATTGATAGAAACGAAATCCAAATTGATGGCTTTACTGAAGAAGTTATGCCTCTTGCCCTTTTAAAGGAAAAATATCAAAGTTTTTCCTGGCATGTTTTAGAAGGGAAAGGAAATGATTTAAAAGATGTCAAAGAAAAATTCGAAGAGGCAAAAGAAATAGCCAAGCCAGTAGTAATAATTTTCCGGACAATTCCTGGTTACGGAGTAGATTTTATGCAATGGAAGTCAGCATGGCACGGCAAAGTTCCTAATGAAAAAGAATACCAATCAGCTATCTCTCAAATTAGAAAAAATTTAGTTTAGAAAAAATTTATAAAAAAGCCAGCCAAAATATTCATGAAAAGCAAGATTTGCTTTTTTGAGATTGTTTGGCTGGGGTAAAAAATCAAAAAAATCATATTTTCCTTGGCAACGAAAATCACTGACAATTAAAATTGGTTTTAGGTTATTTTTTCTAAAGGCCATCTCGGCTCTTTTCAAATGAAAAGCCGAACTCACTAAAAAAAATTTCTTTTCAGCAACTAAATTTTTGACTTTTTTGGCTGATTGCCAAGTATTTTTTGCTTCTCTTTCTATAATAATATTTTCTTTAGGTACGCCTAAAGAAAATAGAAAATTAGCCATCTCTTCGGCTTCATTTTTAAAAGAAGAAAAATTGCCAGAGAGAATAATTTTTGGCTTTAAAGAACTCTCTTGATAAATCTTAAATGCTTTTACCGCTCTTTTTAAGGAACTCTCTGATAAAGAATTTTCATCTTCTTCTAATTGACTTGCAAAGCCACCACTTAAAACAACAATGAATGGTATTTTTTGTTTGTCTTGTTTTTGAGAATATCCTTTTTCCAAAGGACAAATTAAAAGATCGCTGGTCGGCGTTATTGAAAAAAAATAATAAAGAAAAATAGAGAAAATTAAAAGGTATTTACCAGCTTTCTTCTTTTTTAAAATCAAAAAAAGAGAAAGAAGAAAAAGAAAGAAAATAAAAATACTAGGCAAAATTAATTGCTGAATTATTTTGAAGAAACAAAACATAAAATTACTGAAATTCTTGAGCGTACTTTCGGTAGGCCTTTCTCAATTTAACTGCTCTTTCAAAGGCCATTTTAGCTTCATTAGGCATTCCCAAAGTTTTGTAAGTAATGGCTAAAAGGAGCCAGTTCCTTGGATTTTTATCATTGGTAAAGAGAGATTTCTTAATAATCAATTTCATTTTTTCAAACTCGCCTAATTCCCGACAAGTGGCTAAATAGCGAGTAAAAAGTTTGTTTTGATACCAAATCTGGTATCCTTGATTTATAGCTAAATCAAACTCCTTAAGAGCTAAAGGATATTTTTCTTCCATAAAATAAACTTCGCCAAGCAGAGCATGCAACTCTGATCTTTGAGGAAAAATTTCATAAGCATATTCTTTAAAAAGTTCTTCGGCTTTGTTTTTCTCACCTTGATAAAGATAAATCTGACCCAAAAGTTTAACATACTCCAATCTGTTTTTGGAAAGATCCTTCCTAGCTTTTTCTAAAACAGCAATTGCTTGAGGATAAATTGATTTATCAAATTTTCCATAATGAAAAGAAACAATGGCAAAAGCATAATAGATTTGCGGATCATAAGGATGATTTTTCAAAGCAACCTTTGCTTGTTCAATAACAAAATTCGCCAAAGAAGACAAGCTTTCGTCTAATTTCTTTGTCCTTTCCAAAACACCAGACAAAGCCCAACAACTTCTTTTTCTGGCATCTAATACTGTAAAAGGCGAATTAATTTCAATGGCCTCTTTTAAATAATTTTGAGCCAACTTATATCTTTCCCCGGAAGGATTATTGTTTAAAACAGCCAAATGATATTTAAGGATTAAAGAATTTGATTTATAAGGCAACCAACAAAATTCAATTAAAAGAAAAAGTATTAAAATAGACCAAAAAGAGAGAAATAAATAGTGGAACCAACAAAAGTTTTTTTCTCTTTTAGGGCTATCTTCCTTTTCCTTAATTTCCTTAGTTCCTTCTTTTTTTTCTGACTTAAAATAAACAAAAGCAAAAAAGGGCCAAAGGCCTAAATAGAGAGGAAAAGTATCAAAAAGAAAAATGTCTTGAACTAAGAAAGATAGAAAAAGCGAAAAAAGAATAATTGCCAATTCTTTTTCCTTTTTAAATATCTTAAAAATCAAATAAAAGACAGAGAAAATTAAAAGCGAATAAAAGAAAAATTGAAAAATACCACCTTCAACTAAAACCTGTAAGAACTGGTTATGAACTTTATCATACCACGGCTCAGGAACGTCAGGATTGTAGTAACGACTAAAAACGAAAGCGAAATTTTCTGGACCAACACCAAAAAATGGCCGCTCTTTAATCCCAGCCAAAGCAATTTTCCAGGAAAGTAAACGATTAGAAAGAGTGCTTTTTTTGCCAAAAAGAGAAATATCAGTTACTCTTTTGATTAAACGATTTTCTGTCAAATTAGCACCTTGAAGGAAATAAAGAAATATCCAAAAGGAAACAAGAAAAAGAATAATCAACCAAAGAGAGAAAACTAATTTTCGATGCTTCTTTTTTAAAAAAATAAAGAAAAATAAAGCCAAGAAAAAATAGCCAGAAAGAAAACCAAGATAAGCACCTCTGGTTTGAGTAAAAAGAAATGTCAAAAAGAGGAAAGCAGCTAAAAAAAGCCAAAGATAAGATTCTTTTTTTCTCTGATCTTTTGATGCTTTGAGAAAAAAATAAAAAGAATAAAATAAAGGAAAAAGCAAGAAGGCAGGTAGATAGTCAGGATTACCAAAAGTTCCTTCTAAACGAGAAACTCGATGGTCATAAAAGAAAATTTTTTGAAGCGAAGTCGGTTGTTCAGGGGCATTATAAAGAGAAGGTAAAAGAATCATTTGTCCCCAAGCAAAGAGAGAAATAACAATTGCTAAAATAACAATTGCTTTTAAAAAATGTTGCCATTCTTTTTCTTCTCTAAGAAGAGAAATAAGAATAAGAAAATATAAAAACCAATGAAGGTATTGAATAATACCATCAGCTCTTTCTATTTCTGAAAAAAAGGAATGAAGAGGATCAACGCCTAAAAAAGCGGTTACTGACATTGCCAGAATATAAAGAATGGCGGCAATAATTAAAGGATTTTTAAAATTAGGCCGATATTCTGGTTTTTTGATAAGAAGAATTAGCCAAAAAAAGAGAGAAAGTTCTACTCCTAAACGAAAAAGATATGCCTTGCCAGAAACAAAAGGAAAAAGAAGATTCCTGGCAACCACTAAAGGAGGAATAAACAGAGTAAAATATAAAAGATACTTGATAATTTTTTCTAATTTAAACATCTTAAAAATTACAAACTACATTCTGCCCTCGCCCCAAATGGGCAAGGGCAGACCTCGCCGGTAATTTTAAAATCTAAAATCTAAAAAGTAAAATCTAAAATCTACAACTAAAATCTCAAATCTAAACTTTAAAATCCTAAATTCTAAATTCGAAATTCTAAACAAAATTCAACCCAGAACTACTAAAGAGTTCTGGGTTGCCCAGCACCCTTTAGTGGTATTGGGCAAAATTCAACCCCGAACCATATGAGGTATGGGGTTGCCCAGAACCCAAGATGGTTCTGGGCAATGTTCCAAATTCTAAACGTTTGGGATTTAGAATTTGAGATTTGGGATTTCGTTTAGGATTTAGGATTTCGGATTTAGAATTTATTTATAATTTAATTTTGCATTTTACATTATCATTTTGATTTTTGATTTTTGCATTTTGAATTAAATTTCAAACATTACCCAACTTCCATACCGGCCTCCTAACCCTCTAACTCCTTACTATTTACTGATTATCTGGGTTTTGTTTCGAATTTCGCCACAGCCCTAAACTCTTTAGGGCTGGGCAATAGATTCAGAATTTCGGATTCATTATTGATATTCTCTAAGAGCCAATTGACCCTTAATTTGGGCAACGATTTCCAAAACAACAGCAACGACAATCAAAATTCCTGTGCCACCAATACTCAAATAACTCTCGCCAGTCAAACTTCGAGAGAGTAAAGGTAAAATGGCTACCAAACCGAGAAAAATTCCGCCAACAAAAGTTGTCCGGTAAATTATTTTTTTTAGAAAAATAGTCGTATTTTCTCCAGGCCTAATACCAGGAATAAAACCACCATTCCTTTGAAGATTCTGAGCAATTTCCTTAGGGTCAAAAGTGACTAAAGTATAAAAATAAGTAAAAAGAAAAACTAAAGTAAAATAAGTAAAACCATAAAGCCAAGGATTAGTTGTAAAAGAAATAAGAAAAGAAGATAACTTCTCCAAAAAAGCATTATCAAAACTCTTTAAAACCTGACCTAAAAATTGTGGGAAAAGAACTACTGACAAGGCAAAAATAATTGGAATAACCCCGGCTTGATTAACTCTAATCGGCAAATAACTAGAAACACCACCATACATTCTCATTCCTCTCACTCTTTTAGCATAAACTACCGGTATCCTTCTCTCAGCCTCATTAATAATTACTATACCAAGGACAACAGCTAAAGCCATTATCAAAAAACCAATATAAGCCGGCAACTTTTCCTGACTATAAGAAATCATTGAATTCCAAAAACTTTGCGGCCAACTAGCAACAATACCAGCAAAAATTAGAAGAGAGACACCATTGCCTAAATTTTTCTCAGTAATCAACTCACCTAACCACATCAAAAAAACTGCTCCAGCAGTAATCAGGCAAACATCTTGAAAAATAACAAAAGGAGAAGAAGGCAAATAGACACCTTGACTTCTCAAAAGATTAAGAAAGCCAAAGCCCTGAATTGCCGCTAAAGGAACAGTGAAAATTCTGGCATACTGATTAAATTTATTTCTGCCGGCTTCTCCTTCTTCGTAATACATTTCTTTTAAAGAAGGAACTATTAAGGTCAAAAGTTGCATTATAATGATAGCCGTAATATAAGGTCCTAAACCAAGCATTGCTAGAGAAAAATTTCTCATTGCTCCGCCAGTAAAGATATTTAAAAGACCAAAGAAAGCATTGGCTGAAAAGAAGCGATGAATTTTTTCTAAATCAACTCCAGGAACAGGAATTGAAGCAAATAATCTGTAAACAACTAAAAGAGCCAAAATATAAAGGGCTCTATTGCGGAGGTCTTTATCTTTAAAAAAAAGAATAACTTTAGCAATCATACTTGAATTTTAAATTTAAAGTTTTAGTTCTGACCCTTGGATTTTTATTTTTTCCTTCAACTTCTTTGACATCTGGCAATTTTTGAAAATCAATTTCTTCTTCAATTCTCCTCGACCAAGTATTTTTACTGCTTTTGTATTTTTGGAAATAAGACCTTTTTTCTTTAAAGACGCCAAGGAGACAACTTCTCCTTCTTCAAATTTTTTATTTAAAACTTCCAAAGTAATAACTACTGGCTTTTCTTTAATTGGCTTGAATCTATATCCTCTCATTTTCGGAATTTTAATAATTGCCTCTCTTTCTTGAGGTTTAATTTTGGCTCCAGCTCTAGCTTTCTGGCCCTTTATTCCCCTGCCCGAATAAGTACCTCTCTTACCTCCTCGACCAACTCGCTTTTTTTTCTTTCTCTTCAGATTAAATTTTAACTGATGAATCAAAATCATAATTAAACAAAATTTTTTAAAGCGGCTAATGTTGCCTTAACTTTATTGATTTTATTGCCTGAACCTAAAGATTTGGCACTAATATCTTTTATTCCAGCCAAACGGCAAATTTTTCTAACAATCCCGCCAGCAATAATTCCTCGCCCTTGCTTGGCTGGTTTGAGAATAACTAAAGCCGACTTATACTTTCCTTCAACTGGAAAAGGAATTGTTCTATCTTCAATAAGTTTTATTTTCATCATCTCTTTCTCAGCTTTCTTAACTGCTTTTTCAACTGACTGACTAACATCATTGGCCTTACCCTTACCAAAACCGATACCACCCTTACCATCACCAACAATAACTGCTGACCTAAAACGAAGCCGCTTACCACCAGCAGTTACCCTAGTCACTCTTCTTATCTCTACTACTTCGTGCCGAATTTCTCTCTCTTTTTTTTCTTTTGTTGAATTATTTGCCATTTCTTAATTTAAAAAATTAAACCTCCCTGCCTAGCCCCTTCGGCTAAAAACTTTACTCGACCATGATACTTAAATCCTCCTTTGTCAAAAACAACTTTTTTTATTTTTTTCTCTCGGGCTTTTTTAGCCGCCAAAAAACCAACTTGATAGGCCTTTAGTTTTTTTCCTTTCAAATCATCTTTTATTTTTTTGGGAAGAGAAATTTCTTTTAACTCTTCTTTTTTTACTTTAGCCAAATCTAAATCAGAAAAAGAGAAAATGGTTTGACCTTTAGAATCATCAATAAACTGAAGATAAATATGTTTATTACTTCTAAAAACACTCAAACGAGGACGATTTTCTGTCCCTCTGATCACTTTTCTAATTTTCGCTCTTCTTCTTTCTCTTTTTTTTCTTTTTTCTTTAATTCTATCAAACATTTTTTATTATTTAGCCGCTACTGCCTTTTTGGCGGTTTTCTTCCTAATAACTTCGTCAAGATATCTTATACCTTTCCCTTTATAGGGTTCTGGTTTTCTTAAACTTCTAATTCGGCTGGCAACTTGACCAACTTTTTCTTTGTCTGCCCCCAAAACTGAAATAATATTCTTTTCAACCTTTATTTCTATTCCTTCCTCTATATCAAACTCAATTGGATGAGAATATCCCAAAGAAAGAATTAATTTATCTTTTTCAACTTTTGCTTTATAACCTATTCCTTCTATTTGTAATTTTTTTTCAAAACCCTGAGAAACTCCTTCTACCATATTACTAATAAGAGAACGAACGGTCCCCCATAATGATTTAACTAATCTATCAACCTTTTTCCTAGAATTTGGCAAAACAATAATTTCATCTTCTTCTTTCTTTATTTCTAAAGAAGAAGGAAATTTTTTAGAAAGAGAACCTTTCTTGCCTTCTACCTTGACTTCAATAAAATTATCCTTCTTTTCAATATCTACCTTTACTCCTTCTGGAATTTTAATTGGTTTTTTACCTACTTTAGACATAGTAATAATAAAATTACAATTATTAATCATCAACCTTCAATTTTTAATTAAGGATTGATTTGAAATAAAACTTCACCACCAATCTTTTCTTTTCTGGCCTGAGCAAGGGTTTTTAAGCCACGAGGAGTAGAAACAAGAGTTAAACCTTTCCGACTAAATTTAGTTAAATCCCGATAGCCAGCATAAACTCTTAAACTTGGCTTGCTAATTCTTTTCACCTCTTTAATTAGCGGTTGATTATCTTGATACTTTAATTCTATTTCTAAAATTTTCTTAACCCCTTTGCCCTTTTTTTTAATTTTGCCGACTAAATTATTCTTTTCCAAAATTAAAAGAATGGCAAGTTTCATTTTAGAAAAAGGCACTCGAACAAATTTCTTGCCTACCATTTGAGCGTTTTTAATTCTTATTAATAAGTCAGCAATTGGGTCAGTCATATTTTTATTGCTTTCAATTTACCAGGACGCCTTTCTTATTCCTGGAATTTCTCCTTTTGAAGCCAATTCTCGAAAACAAATCCGGCAAAGACCAAAATCCCTTAAATAACCATGTTTTCTACCGCACCTAAAACAACGATTAACCTTTCTGGTTGAAAATTTTGGCTTTTTTTTGGCTCTTTCAATAACTGATTTTTTTGGCATAATTTATTTCTTTTTTAAAGGAAGGCCAAGCAATCTTAAAAATTCTATGGCTTGTTCTTTGTTCTTGGCTCTCCTAATGACTATACTTACCTCTAAACCAAAAATCAACTTTTTTAAGCCAATTTCCGGGAAAGGAGAAAGATCTTTAAAACCAATATTCAAATTTCCCTGCTCGTCAAAAAGATTTAAAGACAAACCCCTAAAATCTCTAACTCGCGGAAGGTAGATATTAATTAATCTATCTAAAAAGTCATACATTCTTTGTCCTCTTAAAGTTACTTTTAAACCAACCGGCATTCCCTTTCTTAATTTAAAAGCAGAAATTGCTTTTCGGCTTTTTCTTAAAGATGGTTTTTGACCAGTAATCAAAGAAATATCCTTTTCTATTTCTTTTAACATCTTCTCTTTATCTTTGGCTTGGGAAAGAATTTTGCCAATACCAAGATTAACTACTATCTTTTCTATAATCGGCACTTGATAAATATTCTTCAATCCATATTTCTCCATCATCTGAGGAATTACCTCTTTCTGATATTTAATTTTGCTAGAAATAACTTCTTCCATAATTTTAGCAATAAATTTAAATTTCTTCTTGGCATTTCTTGCAAATCCTAACCTTTTTTCCCTTGGCTAATAAACGATAACCAACCCTCGTTGCTTGATGGCAATGAGGACAAATTAACATTACATTGCTGACAAAAACCTTTCTTGGTAAAGAAACAATTTCTCCTTTTTGTCCCTCTCTTCTTGGTTTAAGATGTTTCTTAATTAAATTTAAACCTTCAACTATTACCTTGTTTTCTCGAGGAAAAACCTTGATAACTTTACCAACCTTTCCCCTGTCTTTTCCCTTTGTCATTTTTACTTTATCTCCTTTCTTTATCTTCATAAAATCTTTACAAAAAGTTAAACAACAAACTTAGCCATTGAAACTATTTTCTCAAAACCTTTCTCTTTTAATTCTCGGGGAACTGGCCCAAAAATTCTCGTTGCCAAAATTCCCTTTTCTTTTTCTAAAATAACAGCGGCATTGTCATCAAATTTCAAAGAAGAACCATCCTTTCTTTTAAAAGGCGCTTTTTGTCTAACAATAACTGCTCTAACTTTATCTCCTTTTTTTATTGAAGAAGAAGGGTCGGCTTCTTTAACACTAGCCACAATAATATCACCAATCCTGGCGTATCTTTTTTTAGAACCCCCCAAAACATTAAAACACTGAATTATTTTTGCCCCTGAATTATCAGCGACTTTTAATCTTGTCTGCCTTTGAATCATAAACTACTTTCCATTTTTTTTCTTTGCTAATCGGCCTTGATTCTTCAATAATTACCTCATCACCCAGATGATATCTATTTTCTGGGTCATGAGCTTTAAATTTTGTTTTTCTTTTTATTTTCTTTTTATATTTTGGATGCTCAAAAAGCCGTTCAACTTCTACAACTACGGTTTTAGCCATTTTATCAGAAACAACTTTCCCTATAAATCTCTTTTTTTTCTTACTTTTTTCTGTCATTTTTTCTTTTTTCATTAATTAAGGTTAAAATTCTGGCAATTTCTTTTTTAGTTTCTTTAATTTTGTGAGGGTTCTTCAACCGACCAGAAGACAAACTAAACCTCATCTCTTGAAGTTTCTTTCTTGTCTGAAAAAGTTTCTCCGATAATTGACTTAAAGAAAGCTCTCTTAATTCTTTAGCCTTCATATTTCTTCTTTTTTAATAATCTTGCATTTAATTGGCAATTTGCTACTGGCTTCTTTTAAAGCGGCTTCAGCCTTATCTAAAGGAAGACCATCAATCTCAAAAATAATCCTCCCCTTTCTAACCACAGCAGCATAATGATCAAAATCACCTTTACCACCACCCATCCCTACTTCTGGCGGTTTCTTGGTAACCGGTTTATCAGGAAAAACCCTAATCCACATTTTTCCTCCTTTACGAAGATAGCGAACCATTACTTTCCTAGCTGCTTCAATTTGCCGGGCAGTTAGCCAAATATTTTCCATTGCCTTTAAGCCAATACTGCCAAAATCAAGATTGATAGCTCTCGTTTCTTTCTCTCTTTTCCGTCTTCGTCCTTTTTGTTGTTTCCTATATTTTTGTTTTTTTGGCTGAAGCATAATATTATACTATTTTTCTTCTTTTTCTTCTTTGTATATCCAAACTTTAATACCTATTTTGCCATAAGAACAAATTGCCTCGTCAAAAGCATAATCAATCTTTGCCCTAATTGTTTGCAAGGGCAATCGACCAGCTTTAACAAATTCTTTTCTGGCTATTTCCGTTCCATCCAACCTTCCAGCCACCTGAATCTTTGCCCCGGCAACCGACTTATAACCCATCACATTACTCAAAGCCCTTTTGATGACTCTTCTAAAAGGAATTCTTTTTTCTAATTGAAAAGCAATTTCCCTGGCAACAATAGCTGCTTTAATTTCACCCCGGGGAATCTCTTGAATTTCTATCCTCAAACTATATGGCGCGGTTATACCTTTTTCTTGACGATAATTCTTTATTAAATTATCTACCTCTTCCTTCAACTGCTCAATCCCCTTCCCTTGTCGACCAATAATCAACCCTGGTCTCTGAGTAAAAATACTCACCAAGATATCTTTTTCTGAAGTCCTCTCAATCTCCACAGAAGAAACTCCGGCATTTTTGAATTTCTTTTTAACATAATCTCTAATTAAAATATCTTCAGGTAAAATAAGAGAAAATTTTTTCATTTTCTCAGGCAACCATTTGCTTGACCAATTTTCATTAATTCCCAACCTAAAACTTTTTGGATGAATTTTTTGAGCCATAGCTTATATTGATTTTCTTCTAAAAATTTTTTTCGCCAAGGAAACTTTTGGTTTACTAACAATTGGTTTTTTAATCTCTTCTTTTTCTTTTTTTGCCTTAACTTTTGAAGGTAAGCCTTCTTTTTTAATCTCTCTCAAAAGTTCTTCTTCATCTTTTGATAACGGCTTCCTAATTTCAACCTTCCTTTCTATCTTCCTTTTCTTCTTCTTTCTTTGACTTTCAGCAAGTTCTATAAAAATATGAGAAGTTTTCTTCTGGATTAAAGTTGCTCTTCCTTGGGCCCGAGGAAAATACCTTTTTAGAGTCGGCCCTTGATCTACTCTAATTGTCTTAATATAAAGGTTGTCCTCGTTTAAATGAAAGTTATTCTTAGCATTACTAATGGCTGAATTAAGAAGTTTTAGCAAGTTTTTAGCCGCTCTTTTTCTTTCTAAAGACAATAAATTCTTAGCTTCCTCAACGTCTAATCCTCTTATTAAATCAGCCACTAATCTAACCTTTCTTGGAGCAATTCTTAAATATTTTAAAGAGGCCTTAACTTCCATAATTTTTCTTAATATTTTTTAATCTAAAATCCACATCTAAAAAGTTAAATCTGAACTTTCAAATCCTAAATTCGAAATCCTAAATCCTAAACGAAATCCCAAATCTCAAATCCCAAATTACAAACGTTTAGAATTTGGAACATTGCCCAGAACCATCTTGGGTTCTGGGCAACCCCATACCTCATATGGTTCGGGGTTGAATTTTGCCCAATACCACTAAAGGGTGCTGGGCAACCCAGAACTCTTTAGTAGTTCTGGGTTGAATTTTGTTTAGAATTTCGAATTTAGGATTTAGGATTTTTAATATTAAACTCGTTAACTCGTTAATAAATAATAAAACAATAATTCAATTTATAATTTACTTACTTTCTCTCATCTTCCTCTCTAACTCTTTTTGCTTTTTACCTCCATGTTTAATAAATTTCCTTGTTGGCGAAAATTCGCCAAGCCGATGACCGACCATTTCCTCGGTTACTTTAACCGGAATAAATTCTTTACCATTGTAAACGCCAAAAGTATAACCTATCATTTCTGGACAAATCATCGAATCTCTTGCCCAGGTTTTAATAATCACCTTATCTTCCGGTTTAACTTTTTTTATTTTCTTTAAAAGTTTTTGGTCGATATAAGGACCTTTTTTAAGAGACCTGGTCATACTTTATTTTTTCTTTTTCTTCTTCCGTCTCTGGACGATTAATTTATCCGACCATTTTTTCTTTTTTCTTGTCTTTTTGCCACCAGTTACTTTCCCCCATTTTGTCTTTGGTCTTTTAGTCCCTCTCGGCGCTCGACCTTCACCTCCTCCATAAGGATGATCTCTTGGATTCATTGCTGAACCTCTCACAACTGGCCTTCTCCCTAAATGGCGACTCCGACCAGCTTTGCCAATATTCAAAAATTGAGGAGAAACCCCAACAACTTGACCAACAGAAGCTAAACACTCGGCCTTAACTTTCCTGATTTCTGTAGAAGGCATTTTTAACAAAGCCCATTCTCCTTCCAATCCTAAAAGCTTAACTGAAGAACCAGCTGACCTAGCAATTTTTCCACCACCACCTGGTTTAATTTCTATATTGTAAACCAAAGTACCAGCTGGGATATTTTTTAAAGGTAAACGATTACCGGGTTTTATCTCGGCCTTTTCTGAAGTAATAATTTCATCACCAACTTTAACTCCGTCCGGAGTTAAAATATAACGCCTTTCGCCATCTTTGTAAAGAACTAAAGAAATAAAAGCTGTTCGGTAAGGATCGTATTCTATAGTCTCTATTTTACCAGGAATATCAAATTTATCCTGTTTAAAATCAACAAGTCGATAAAGCTTCTTTTGACCACCGCCTCGATGCCTAACTGAAATTCTTCCTTTTGAACGACCAACCTTCTTTTTCAACTTTTTCAAAAGAGGTTTATAAGGAGTGTCGGTTGTCAAAACTTTTTTATAATCAACCACTGTCATTCCTCTCTGACCAGGCGTCTTTGGTTTTTTTCTTTTAATAATAGCCATAATCTTATAAATTTAAAACAATAGAAATAACTTTTCTTTATTTCGGCATTATTTCTATATTTTCACCTTCTTTTAATTTAACAATTGCTTTTTTGAATGACGGTTTTTTACCCAAAAACCTACCCAAACGTTTTGGCTTTTCAGGCACCCTAACAATCCTCACTTCTTCGACATTAACATTGTATATTTTCTCAATGGCTTTCTTGATTTCAATTTTATTAGCCCGTGGACTAACTTTAAAAACATATTGATTTAAAGGACTTAAAAGAGATGCCTTTTCTGAAATCCAAGGCCTTTCAATGATTTTTAAATAATTATCGTCAAGAGCAGAGGTTTTCTCTTTTTTTAAATTTTCCCTCTTAACCTCTTGCTCTTTTTTCTCAACTTTCTCTTCCTTCTTCTCGTCTTTCTTTTTTCCTTTTTTTAAAATATTTTTTAAAATAGGCATAAATTTATTTAAGAAAAGTTTTTTCTATTATTGGCAAAGCCCCTTTTTCTAAAAGAAGATTTTTGTATTTTAAAACATCCTCAACATTCAAAGAGTCGGCCAAAATTGTCTTCGTTTTCAAAAGATTGTTACTTGATCTTCTGATTTTTTCGTTTTTCTCTGCCAGAACAATCAAAGCATCTTTTTTCTTTTTTCCTTTCTTTAAATTAAGCAATTTATCCAAAATTTCAGCCATTCTTTTAGTTTTAATTTCAGGTAATTGCCACTGGTCAACAATTTTTATCTCACCGTCTTTTAATTTCTGACTTAAAGCCGAAAAGAGAGCTTTTCTTCTCATCTTCTTGGGAATTTTCTTACTATAATTCTTTTCTTTTCTTGGACCAAAAGTCACTCCTCCTCCTCGCCAAATCGGAGAACGAATAGAACCATGCCTGGCCCGACCAGTACCTTTTTGCCGCCAAGGCTTGGCTCCACCGCCCCTCACTTCACCTCTAGTTTTAGTATGAGCCCAAGGAAAATGACGATTGGCTTGCATCGAAGTCAAAACCTGCCAAATCAAAGCTGGCCTAAACTTTTCAGAAAAAATTTTAGGATTCAACTCTATCTCGCCCACTTTTTCTCCTTCCAAATTGTAAACTGGTAATTTCAACATAGTTTTTATTTCTCTGATTCAATCATTACTAAACTTCCTCGATAACCAGGCAAACCCCCTTTAATTGCCAAAAGGTTCTCTTTTTCATCTAAATCAATTATTTCTAAATTTTTGATAGTTACTTTTCGTTGAGCCATTCTTCCCGGCATTCTCTTGCCTTTAATCACTCTTGAAGGAGTAGTAGCGCCGATAGAACCAGGCGCTCTCAATCTATCTTTCTGACCATGACTAGCCGGGCCACCTTTAAAGCCATGCCTCTTAACCACGCCCTGAAAACCTCTTCCCTTTGAAAAAGCACTAACTTTAACTTTTTCACCCTTCTCAAATATCTGGCAAGTAATCTCCTGGCCTACTTTGAAGTCATCAGGATTATCAATTTTAAATTCTTTTAAATATTTAAATCCACCTAAATCTTTTAAATGTCCTTGGAGGGGTTTATTTATTTTTTTTGTTTTCAAAAAGCCAATTTGAACTGCTTGATATTTATCTTTTTCTTTATTTCTAATTTGAGTAACAAAACAAGGGCCGGCTTCTAAAATAGTTACTGGCACTGCTCGACCATCTTCATCAAAAATTGTCGCCATCTTAAGTTTTCTTGCTAAAATAAATTTTTTCATCTTTCCTTTGGCAAACCCCGCACCATAGCTGTTAAGCCGTGGTACAGGGCAAACTTAAAATCAAAATAAATACCGGGAAGAACTCCCGGCATTAAAACTCATCTCGAACCAAACTCTTAAAGTAAAGTTTTTACTTCAATTGAAATTCCTGCCGGCAATTCTAAGGATTGCAAAACTTCAATAATTTTCTCTGAAGGATTAAAAATGTCCATTATTCTTTTATGAATTCTAATTTCAAATTGTTCTCGGGCGTCTTTATGAACAAAAGTAGAGCGATTAACTGTATAACGCCTGATTTCTGTAGGCAAAGGTATTGGCCCAACAATTTTTCCTCCGTACTGCTTGACTGTTTCAACAATTTGTTTACAAGAAGAATCACAAACCTTATAATCGTAGGCCTTAATCTTTACCCTTATTTTAGGTTCACTATTCTCTTCTTTCTTTTTGCTTACCATTTTTAATCCTTATTTCTATTCAAAAAACTAACCTTAACTAATAATCTTAGTAACTACACCAGCGCCAATTGTTCGGCCTCCTTCTCTAATAGCAAATCTTTGTTTTTCTTCCATAGCCACTGGGGTAATTAGTTTAACTTTCAAATTAACAGTATCTCCTGGCATAACCATTTCGATATTCTCTGGCAAAGTAACATTACCAGTAATATCAGCTGTTCGGAAATAAAATTGTGGCTTATAACCAGAAAAGAATGGCGAGTGTCTACCTCCTTCCTCTTTGGTTAAAGCATAAACTTCTGCTTCAAATTCACTGTGAGGAGTAACTGAACCTGGTTTAGCCACTACTTGACCTCGTTCTACTTCCTCTTTCTTCACTCCTCTTAAAAGCAAACCAACATTATCACCGGCCTGTCCTTCCTCTAATGCCTTATTAAACATTTCAATACCGGTAATAGTTGTCTTAAAAGTCGGTTTGATACCAACAATTTCCATTTCGTCGTTTAAATGGACTACCCCCCTTTCAATTCTTCCAGTAACAACTGTTCCTCGCCCTTCAATAGAAAAAATATCTTCAATCGGCATCAAAAACGGTTGGTCAACTGGTCTTTCTGGTAAAGGAATATAAGAATCAAGAGCTTCTAAAAGTTGCTTGATTGGTTCAAA
>CALGBJ010000076.1 GCA_937877385.1 uncultured bacterium | reverse complement strand
GCTGAACAATTTTTCCAGAAGGAAAGATAATTTTCTTTTTGGAAGAGATTTCTGAGAGGAAGCATAAAAATTGAATTGGACTTCTTTAAGAAATAAAGAAATCAAAAAGACACAAACCAAGAAAGATGATAGTTAAAACGATAGTGAGCCAGAATATCTTTTTTTCAATTCCTCTTCTAGTTGAATAAAGACTGCTGCCACCGATTGCTCCAGAAAGACCGCTGCCTCTCTGCTGAAGCAAGATGGCAATAATTAGAAGAATGGAGACGATTATTTCTAAAATGGAAATTATTTTCATAAAAGAATTTTTGCTAAAAAGTGAATAAAGATATTAATTATACCGAAAACAACTGAAGACAGGATAAGCGGTAAACCTAATTGAATTGAAAGACAGCCAAAGAGATAACTTGCCAGCCAAAGAATGAATGCGTTAATTAAAACCAAAAATAAGCCAAAAGTCAAGAAAATTAAGGGACTAAAAATAATTTTGAGAATTGGTTTAAGAAAAAAATTGAGGAGAGCGATAAAAAAAGATACTTTGATTAAAAGATAAATATCGCCTTTAAAAGAGAATCCTTTTAGGTAGGCAGAACAGAAAAGAATGCTTAGGGAATTGGCGACGATTTGGATTAAGAAATGGCCAAGGGTTTTCATTTTTTTTGAGAAAGAATTTTTAGGGCTTCTTTAAGACGATTTTCCAGACCTTCAGCCGAAGAAGGAATTTTATTCAAGGCATCTTTAACTTTGCTTTTAGGAAAACCAAGCGAGTGAAGGGCTTCAATGATTTCCAGATTTTCTTCAAAAACTGGCGATTCTTTTTCTCGGTTAGTAATTATTTTGTCTTTAAGTTCTAAAATTATTTTCTGGGCTCTTTTTTTACCGATGCCTGAAATTCGACTTAAGAATTCTGATTTGCCTTGGCTAATGGCTGAAAAAATTTCTTCGGCTGAAGACAAACCAATTAGAGAAAGGGCTGCTTTGGGCCCAATGCCGCTAATAGAAATGAGCATTTCAAATAAAGAAAGGTCTATTTTTTTTAAAAAACCATAAATTTTCAAAAATTGATTTTCTTTTTCATAAAAAAAAGTGTAAAGGCGAATTTCTGAACCCTCTTGAATTTCTGAGATATCCTTTTGGCAAAGAAAAATTTTGAAGCCATAACCATCTTTTTCTAAAATAACAAAATCTTTAGTTTTTTCTTCTATTTTGCCAGAAAGATGGTAAAACATTTTTAAACTTTAAGTGTGGAATAAATTTCTTCTACTTCGTTTTGTTCTTCTAATTCTTCAAACAATTTTTCCAATTTTTTCTTTATTTCCTGGCCTACCTCTTGTTTTTGTTTGGCTACTGGCTCTAAACCAGTCGAGAGAATTTTTACATTTTTTTCTTCTAAAAATTGTTTCAAAGAAGAAAAATTTTTCGGCTGAGAGAAAATGATAATTTCTTCTTCTCTTTCTTCAAAACCCTCCATTCCTTTTTCAATTAAAGAGAGGCAAAGGTCTTCAGAAAAGTCATTTTTAGCAATAGTTAAGAAAGATTTTTCTTCAAATTGAAAAGAGACGCTGCCACTTTCAGCCAATTTACCGTCGTTTTCGTTAAGAATTTTTTTTATTTCACCAGCCGTTCTGTTTTTGTTGTCAGTAATAGTTTTAATCAAAATGCCTATTCCGCCGGGTCCATAGGCCTCATAAGTTATTTCTTCAAGTTTTGTTCCAGCTAATTCGCCACTGCCCCTTTGAATAGCCCTTTCAATGTTTTCTTTGGGCATATTAAACTCTTTGGCTTTTTCAATTGCCAAACGGAGAGAGGGATTGCTTTCCGGATCTTTACCGCCTTTTCTAACAGCAATAGAAATCATTGCTGCCAGCTTTGAAAAAATTTTACTTCGTCGAGCGTCAGTAATTGCCTTTTTATGTTTTATTTGTGACCATTTTGAATGACCAGACATAGTAAATTTAAGTATAGCTGCTAAGTATTTTTGTAACAATTTGATTATTGATTCTTCCCCTTTTTGTCTCTTTCTCCCTTCTTTGAGGGAGAGGATTTTTTTAGTTTCTCCCCCCTTCCCTTTGGGAAGGGGGGAGATTAAGAGGGGGGATGGGAGATAAAAAGGTACCCTCCCCCTCCTTAGTCCTCCCCCTCCCAGAGGGAGGGGGAGGAAATGAAGTGATTTTCTTCCTTTTAAGAGAGAATTATTCTCCTTTAATGACTGCTAAAGGTTTAAGTTTGGCTACCTTTTTAGCCAAGCCAGCTCTTTCAACAACATCAATGACTTCAGTAATATTTTTGTAGGCAACTGGTGCTTCTTCAGATAATCCTCTTAACGAATAACATTTTACAATAATTCCTCTTTTTTGCAAATTTTTGATAACTTCTTGACCAGAAATTGCCTTTCTGGCTTTATGCCTTGACATTGCTCTTCCGGCACCATGATTTACACTCCAAAATGCCTCTTTTGATTTTTCGGTGCCCACGCAAACATAAGAAGCCGTACCCATAGTGCCAGGAATTAAAACTGGCTGACCAACTTTTTTGTATTTTTCAGGAATCTCAGGATGATTAGCCGGAAAAGCCCGAGTGGCTCCTTTACGATGGACAATCAATTTTATTTTTTCTCCATCAACATTATGTTCTTCAATTTTGGCAATATTATGAGCGACATCGTAGAGTAATTTTAATTTAACATTTTTTCCTAAAACTTTTTGCCAGGCCTTTCTAACATAAAAAGCTATCATATGCCGGTTTGCCCAAGCAAAATTACA
>CALGBJ010000075.1 GCA_937877385.1 uncultured bacterium | reverse complement strand
TTTCTCAAGAATTTTCTTTATTTCTTTTCCTTCTTTAGTTTCTAAAGTTGGTTCTTTGGTTAAAATTACTCTAAAACCTTTCTTTTCTAAGAAATTTCTTAGCAAGTTTGCTTGAGTAGTTTGACCTGAGCCGTCTAGACCTTCAAAAACAATAAAGAGCCCTTTATAACTATTAGTCATTTTTTAAAAATTTGTTTTTTGTTTTAAAAAATAATACCTGCAATAAGTGTCCTTAAATAAATACAACAACCAAGCGTCAAAATCTTTTGGCTGCGGGGCCAGGGATCGAACCTGGATAACAGGATCCAAAGTCCTGTGTGTTACCAATTACACCACCCCGCAATAATTTGTTTTTAACTTATAATAAAATATCACAAATTTTGATTAAATTCAATAGGATGTATTTTCTGCAAAAGATGAGATACATTTTTGACGCTCGATTAAACAATCTCAAATCTCAAAACTTCTCAATCTAAAATCTTAAATCTAAAATCTAAAAACCACATCTAAAAAGTTAAATCTAAATTTTAAAATCCTAAATCCTAAATTACAAATTACAAACAAATTCCAAATTCAAAACAGTTAAAAATCTCAAATGTCAAAACTTAATTCAAGATAAATCCCAATTGAATCATGAATCATGAATCATGGAAGTTTAGAAGTTCAAAATCAAAACCTTAATTCCAGATTCATTCATAATTCATAATTCCTAATTCATAATTCAAGATTCATAATTCAAACAACTCGTTAACTCGTTAATAAACAATAAAACAATAAATTTCTATAAAATTTCTATTGACAACCAACTGCCAATTGCCAATTGCTAACTGCCAAAGATGTAATCTTTTCTTGCCTAAAATTTTTAATTGGTTATAATAAAATCCATTATGGGTGGCGTTCCAAAAAGACATAAGACAAAATCAAAAGTTGGAATGAGAAGAAGCCATTTGAAGTTAGAGAAGAAAAATTTAGTTGCTTGCTCTCACTGCGGCAATTTAATTTTACCTCACCGAGTTTGTCCTTATTGCGGCTATTATCGAGGTAAAATGGTCATTGATGTTTTTGCTAAATTAACTAAAAAAGAAAGAAAATTAAAGGAAAAAGAATTAAAAGAGTCTTCAAAATCAAAAGAATCTTCAAAATCAAGCCGTCAAGAGCAATCTTAATTAAATTACTATTATGGCTTCTAGGCATTTGGGTCGTTCAATAGTTCTTCAAAGTTTATTTGAGTGGGATTTTTATTCTCATCAAGTTGATTTGGTAAAAATTATTGAAAGGAATTTAAAAATGTTTGCTCAGGGAATTAGTGATTTGGCTTTTGTTTTTAATTTAGCTAAAGGAATAATAGAACATCTGTCAGAGATTGATGAAATTATCAGAAAAGCTGCTTGTCAATGGCCCTTAGAGCAAATTAATCCAATTGATAGAAATATCTTAAGGATAGGAATTTATGAGTTGCTTTTTGGTAATCAAGAAGAAGTGCCGCCTAAAGTGGCAATTAATGAGGCAGTTGAATTAGCCAAAACTTTTAGTGGAGATTCTTCTAGAAAATTTGTCAATGGAGTTTTAGGGACAATTTATAAAGAAAGAGAAGAAATTATTAAAGAAAAAAAATCTTAGTTTTTCACTATGGACAATTTAGCCGAACTTGAAAGGAAAATAGGTATCAATTTTAAAAATAAAAATTTAATTAGAGAAGCAATCACTCACCGTTCTTATTTGAACGAATATCCTAATCAAAATTTAAAGCACAATGAGAGATTGGAATTTTTAGGCGATGCGGTTTTAGAATTAATTGTCACTGATTATCTCTTTAGAAAAATGCCAGAATCTCCAGAGGGAATGATGACAGGTTTAAGGGCTTCTTTAGTTAAAACTGATAGTTTAATTAAAGTTGCTCACAAAATAGATTTAGACAAATTTATTCTTGTTTCTAAAGGAGAGAGTAAAGATAAAAACTCTAAGGGCTTTGAAACAATCTTAGCCAATGCTGTTGAAGCAATTATTGGAGCCATTTATTTAGATAGTGGATTTGCTGCTGCCAAAAAATTTATTGAAGAAAATATTTTGATTTATTTAGAAGAAATTATCCGCAATAAAGAATGGAAAGATGCCAAAAGTTTATTTCAAGAATTATCTCAGGCAGAATTGGAAATTACTCCAAAATATAAAATTCTTAAAGAGTGGGGACCTGACCATAATAAAAAATTTCTTGTTGGTCTTTATTTAGATGACAAACTAATTAGTAAAGGTGAGGGCAGTTCAAAACAAGAAGCCGAGATTGAAGCGGCTAAAGAGGCCTTGACTCTTAAGAAAGAAAAAGGATGGTCTATTTAGATTCTTTAGAGCTTTTTAATTTTAAATCTTTTGCTAAAAAAACCAAAATTTGTTTTGACAAAAACATTACTTTAATAGTCGGCCCAAATGGATCTGGTAAATCCAATATAATTGATGCTTTGGTTTGGGTTTTAGGAGAAAGAGAAGCAAAGTCTTTAAGATTGCAAAAAAGCGGCGATATAATTTTTTCAGCCAAAGAAGAAAAAGATAAATTTAATTTGGCTTGGGTAGCGGCAAATTTTGTTGATTCTCAAGGAGGAGGTTTTCAATTAAAGAGAAAGATTACTAAAGAAGGTAACTCTACTTTTTATCTTAACAACAAACAAGTTGCCTTAAAGGATGTTCTTGAATTTTTGGCAAAGAAAAGAATAAGCGTCAAAGGGACAAATATTATTCGTCAGGGAGAAGCAAATAAAATTCTTCAGGTAGATGATTTTCGAAGAAAGTTAATGGTCGAAGATATTTTAGGCGTAAAAGTTTTTCAGTTAAAGAAACATCAAGCCGAACTGAAACTTAGAGCCAGCGAAAACAATCTCTCTCAAGCCAAAAATTTATTAGAAGAAATTTTACCTTTAAGAAGATCTTTGAAATGGCAAATATCCCGTTATCAGAAAAGAGAGGAGATAGAGAAAAAATTAAAAGAAAATGAGTTGACCTATTTTTTTCTTAAATATTCTTTTCTTTTAGGTAGAAAAGATGTTGATTTAAGTCAGGAGAAAAAGAAGATAGAAGAGGAGATAAAAAGCTTAGAAGAGGAAGTTTCTTTTTGTCAGAAAAATAAAGAAAAAAGCCAGGAAAAAGAAGAGAAAATTCAAGAGAAGTTTTCTCTTTTGCAAAAGAAGAGAAATTCTCTTAATCAAGAAAAAAATGAACTTTTAAGAAAAATAGGCAGATTAGAGGGAATAATTGAGAGTCAAGAAAAACAAGAAAAAGAAGAATTGACTTCTGAGGAGATAAAAATTGAAAAAAGCAAAATAAAAAATTTCTTTTCTTTCTTGAAGGAAAAAATTTCCTCCCTAAAAGAAATTAAAGAAGTTAGTTTGATTAATTTAAAAATAAATGAAATTCTTTCTCAAGTAGAAAAAATTAAGTCAGAATTATTTTTCAATCAGGAAAGGGAGAAAGACAAAGAAGCAAAAAAAGAAGAACTAATTAAAGAAAGAAAAATACTTCAGAAAAAAATTGACTTTTTTAACCAAGAAGAAGAGAAATTAAACCAAGAAATTAGTCAAATTGAAAGAGAAATAGAAGAAAGCCGAAGGGAAAATCAATCCTGGTGGCAAAAGATAACTGATTTAAAAGAAAAATTATTTTTAAAAAGAAAGAAAATTGATGAATTGATTTTTCAAGAAAAATCTTTTCACTACCAAAAAGAAAGCTTTTTAGAAGAATTGAAAGAAAGTGATTGGCAATTTGAAGAATTCGAAGTAAAATTTAAAAATTGGCAAAAAAATTATCAAGAGAAGGGAATTGATTTAGATAAAGGAAAAATCGATTCTCTAAAAAGGGAAATTCTTAAATTGAGAAGTCAGCTTGCTTCAATTGGTCAGTTTGACGAATCAATTATCAAACAAGGTAAAGAAGTAGAAGAAAGATATCAGTTTTTAAAAAAGCAAATAGAGGATTTGGAGAAAACAAAAGAAGATCTTAAGTTGCTTATTAGAGATTTAACCAAAGAAATTGATTATCTTTTTTCCGAAGGAATTAAAAGAATTAACCAAGAATTAAAAGAGATTTTCAAAGCAACTTTCCCTCATAGTTTTATTAAATTAAATTTAGTTAAATTAAAGAAGGAGGTTAATTTTGAAAAAGAGGCAACCTTAGCCAATCGATCTGATGAGAATAGTTCTTTAGAAGAAGAAACAGTTGAAGGTCTGAGAATTCAATTAAATTGGAAGGGAAAGAATATCAATAACCTTGATATTCTTTCCGGCGGAGAAAAAACTCTTTTAGCCATTGTTATTTTGATGGCTATTGCCAAGTCATTTTCACCACCTTTCATTGTCTTGGATGAGGTTGATGCTACTTTAGATGATGAAAACTCTGAAGCAGTAGCCAATATCTTTATTGATTTAGCCAAAAGAAGTCAGTTGATTATTATTAGTCATAATCAGAATATTATTAAAACTGCCAATGTTCTTTATGGCGTAGCAATGGATTCTTCTCATTCTTCAAAAATAATTTCCTACAAATTACCAACCAAAGTCGAATTATAAATTATAAATTTAAGAAAGATGATTTATCTTGGCGCTGATCATCGCGGTTATCAACTTAAAGAAGAAATAAAACTTTATCTTAAAGAGAAAAAGATAAAATTTATTGATTTAGGCAATGACCATTATGATGAAAATGATGATTATGTGGATTTTGCTCTGGCAGTGGCAAAAAAGGTTTCTTCAGAAAAAAAGAGTTTTGGGATTTTAATCTGTGGTTCAGGTATAGGTATGAGTATTGTTGCTAATAAATTCAAAAATATTAGGGCTGGTCTTTGTCTCTCGCCTTGGTTGGTTAAAGATGCCAGGAAGGATGATGATATTAATATCCTTTGTTTGGCAGCTGATTATACTGATCCAGGCACAGCTATTAGAATGGTGGAGGTTTTTTTGAAAACGGATTTTGAAAAAGCGGAAAGAAGAATTAGAAGGATTAAAAAGATAAAAGAAATAGAGAAGAAATTAAAAATTTCTTAACAAATTAAGGATTAGGCGTAAAATAAAATTGATAGTCAATAGAGAGAAGTTTTCCTCCCCCACCTATATCCTCCCCTCCGACATAAGTCGGAGGAGGGGGAGGAGTAAGGAGGGGGAGGGGGAAATTATTTGTTCATTTCCTTGCTTAAGAATATTAAGAATTATGGAAATCAGGGAGAAATTTTTAAAATTCTTTGAAAGAAGAGGTCATACCATTGTTAAATCCTCTTCTTTGGTTCCAGACGAACCATCGGTCCTTTTGACAACGGCTGGCGTCCAGCAATTTAAGCCCTATTTTGTTGGTTTAAAAGATCCGCTTAAAGATTTTTCCAGCCAGAGAGCAACAAGTTGTCAAAAGTCCTTTAGAACTTCTGATATAGATCAGATAGGAGATGAAACCCATCTTACTTTTTTTGAAATGTTGGGTAATTTTTCCTTTGGACCAGTAGGTTCAGATAAACCAGATGATTTTGGCAAGAGCGGCTATTTTAAAAGGTCAGCCATTCATTGGGCTTGGCAATTTTTAAATGAAACTTGTTCTTTGAAAGAAAGAGATTTTTTTGTGACTGTTTTTCAAGGCGATGAAAATGTGCCTTTTGATGAAGAATCTTACAATATCTGGCGAAAAGAAATAGGTGTTCCTGAAGAGAAAATTAAAAAATTTCCTAAAGAAGACAACTTTTGGGGGCCGACTGGCTTGGAAGGTCCTTGCGGGCCAACGACTGAGATTCATATTGAAGGAGTAGAAGTTTGGAATTTAGTTTTTAATCAGTATTTTCAAGAAGAAAGTGGCAAATTAAGGTTATTAAAAAATCCGGGAGTAGATACAGGAATGGGCTTAGAACGTTTGTTAAAAACTATTGAAATGGCTGAAACGATTTTTGAGACATCTTCTTTTTTACCGCTCTTAGAGGTAATTGATAAAGAAAGTTCTTTCCTAGAAACTAAAATTAAAAGAATTTTAGCCGATCATTCTCGAGCAATTGTTTTTCTAATAAGCGATGGAGTTTTGCCTTCAAATAAAGAAGCCGGCTATGTTCTTCGTCGCTTGTTAAGAAGATTAATAACTTATAGCAAGATTTATCAATTTGATTTTTCTTTACTTTTGAAATTAAAAAAAGTTGTTGAAGAAAATTATGGAAATTTTTATCCAGAACTTTTCAATAAAAGAGAAGAAGCAAATTCAATTATTGAGGAAGAATACCAGAAATTTCAGCGGGCTTTGAAGCAAGGACTGAGAGAACTGGAAAGAATTCCAGAAATAGATGCTAAAAAAGCATTTTATCTTTACGAGACATTTGGTCTGCCTTTTGAAGTGATTAAAGAAATTGGCGCTAAAAAAATTAAAAATCTGTCTTATCAAGATTTTGAAAAAGAATTTAAGAAGCATCAAGAGATTTCTCGAAGGGGAGCAGTCATTAAATTTGGCGGTCATGGCATTTCTGACAAAATGAAGAAAGAGGAGATAGAAAAAATTACCAAACTTCACACAGCCACCCATCTTCTTCAGGCGGCTTTAAGAAAAATTCTTGGTCCGGAAGTTAAACAGGCTGGTTCAGATATTAATCCTCAAAGATTAAGATTTGACTTCTTTTTTTCCAAAGAGATAAACCAAGAAGAACTTAATAAAGTGGAATCTTTGGTTAATGAAAAAATTAGTCAGGATTTAGAAGTGAAAAAAGAGGAAATGTCATTATCTGAAGCGATGAAAAGTGGTGCTTTGGCTTTTTTTAAAGCAAAATATCCGCCAAGAGTAAGCGTTTATTCAATTTTTGAGCCAAAAAGCGGTGAAGTTTTTTCTAAAGAAATTTGTGCTGGTCCTCATGTTAAATCAACTAAAGTTCTTGGCAATTTTCAAATTATTAAGTTAGAATCAATAGGCAGTGGCTTGAAGAGAATAAAAGCTACCTTGCAAGAATAAAATTAGATAAATTCCAAATTCCAATTTCCAAATCACAAACAAATTCAAATGACCAAAATTCAAAACTGAATTTAGTGCAAAGCGTAAAGCGCAAAGCGCAAAACTAAACAAATCTAAAATCTAAAAAGTAAAAAGTAAAATCTACAACTAACCCTGAATCTCGCATGGTTCGGGGTTAGATTTA
>CALGBJ010000074.1 GCA_937877385.1 uncultured bacterium | reverse complement strand
GAGATTTTAGATTTTCTAAATTAGTATGATTTCTCTTTACCGAAAATATCGGCCTAAAAATTTTTCCGAAATAGAAGGTCAAGAAATCGTAGTCAAGTCATTAACGACTTCTTTGGCCAAGGGCATTGTTTCTCATGGTTATCTTTTTGCCGGCGCCCGAGGGTTAGGCAAAACAACTATTGCCAGAATTTTTGCTAAAGCATTAAATTGCCAACGGGTTAATTATCAACCTCTAAAAGAAGGAGAAAAAATTGATTGGCAAAAGGAAATAAAAAAGGAAAATTATGAGCCCTGCAACCAATGCCAGTTTTGCCAAGAGATAGACAGAGAGCAATCCTTAAATTTAATAGAAATGGACGCTGCTTCAAATAGAGGTATTGAAGAAATAAGAAATCTTAAAGAATCTGTCAATTTCCCGCCAGCCAAAGGAAAATACAAAATCTATCTTTTAGATGAAGCCCATATGTTAACTAAAGAAGCCGCCAACGCTCTTTTAAAAACTCTTGAAGAGCCGCCAAGTTATATTGTTTTTATTTTAGCAACAACCGAGCCAGAAAAACTGCCAGCGACAATTCTTTCCCGAGTGCAAAAGTTTGATTTCAGAAGATTAAGTAATAGCCAAATTGTCTCTCGCTTAAAAAAAATAATTCAAGCAGAAAAAATAAGAATAGAAGAAAGAATTTTGGAAAAAATCGCTTTGTTAGCTGAAGGTTCAATGAGAGATGCTGAATCGCTTTTGGAACAAATTATTTCTCTTGGCCAAAAAGAAATAAAAGAAGAAATTTTAGAAACTTATTGGGGAATCATTCCTTTGAATAAAATTGACAACTTTTTAAATTTTTTAATCGAGGAGAAAACAAAAGAAGCAATAGAATGGCTTGAAGAAAGATACAATCAAGGACAAAATTTAAACTGGTTTTTGACAAGTTTTTTAAATTATCTTCGCTGGCTTTATCTTTATCGGCTTAACCCTCAATGGAAAATTTTTGCCAATTTTTCTAATGACGACCTAAAGCTGATTGAAAAAACAGTTAAAAAAATTAGCCAAGAAAAAATAAACAATCTTATTAAAATTTTTTTTGAAGTTCAGCAAAAAATGAAATATAGTCCCCTACCAACTTTACCAATAGAAATAGGTATTATAGAAGCAAGTGATATTTTTTGTAAGAGAAATTTATAATTTTGCCTGCGCTACTTTTGTTCCGAAAGTGGCGTGAGGTTTACAAAGGGTCGGAAAAAATAAAAATAAAAATGATGGTTAAAAATTGTCATCACAATGTTATTCATCAACTTTCTGAAACTTTAGATAGTTTGTGGAGGATAGAAATGTATATTAAGGACGCCCAAAATGAAAATTGTCAAGATGGAGTAATTTTTTGGCAGAATTATAAGAAAACTTTAGAAAATCAAGTTGAAATGTTAAAAAAGCAATTAATAAAAATAGTTAAAGAAGAGGAGTTTTAGATGCAATTATTTCGTTTTCCCTTCCCCTCCACAAATCAAATAAATTCCAAATCCCAAACTTCAAATTCCAAACAAATTCCAATAACCAAAATTCTAAAATTTCAATCTCAAATCTTAAATCTAAAATCTAAAAACCACATCTAAAAAGTCAAATCTGAACTTTAAAATCCGAAATTCTAAATTCGAAATTCTAAACAAAATTCTAAATTCTAATGTTCCAAATTCTAAACGTTTGGGATTTAGAATTTG
>CALGBJ010000073.1 GCA_937877385.1 uncultured bacterium | reverse complement strand
ATTTATTTGATTTTGAATTTGGTATTGGATTTTTATCTTTCAAGATTGGCAGCTATTTTTGGTAACATTTGTTTTTTTCGGGAAACGATTCCTTCTAAAAATAAGATATTATTTTTAATTTCTTTACCAAGAAATGCCTTTTTGGCGATTTCTTTTTCTTTTTCAGTCAGACAATAAAGATAAGCGTTTTTCTTTAAAATGTCAACCAAGGCAAAGAAAATTAAGTCAAGATGATTTTTTTCTTTTAATTTTTTCAAGGCAGAGAAAATTTCTTTTTCTTTTCCAAAAAAGGAGTCGGTTTTGACTGTTTCCCAGACGGCAATAGCCAATTTTTTGTTTTTAAAATTAAACTCTTTGTAATCTTTGCTGACAATTTCTTTAAAGGAAAGTCCGCTGATATCTGATTTGGCAGAGAACATTTTTTCAGCCAATTTTTTGATATTCAATTTAGCAAACTTATTTAGCCATTTAGCAATTTTTTTATCAATTTCTGTTGTTGTTGGCGAAGTAAAATTTAGAGTGTCCGAGATAATACCGGCTAAAAGCAAGCCGGCTTCTTTTCGACTTGGTTTAAATTTTCTTTCTTTAAAAATTTCGGCAATGATAGTGCTAGTCGAGCCAACTGGTTCGCTGCGATAATAAATTGGTTTTTCTGTTTGGAAGTCACCTAAATAATGATGGTCTAAAACCTCAATAATTTCTGCTTCTTTAGCTCCTTCAACGGCTTGCTGATAAAGATTATGGTCAAGAAGAATAAGAGAGTCCTTTTTGTTGACTTTTTTTATTTCTTTTAAATTTTTGACCCTAAAAAAACGGAGGACAAATTCTGTTTCTCTATTTAATTCACCTATTCTAACAGCCAAAACATTTTTTAAACCAATTTTTCTTTTGTAGTTTTGCCAAACCAAGCAAGAGACGATGGAGTCAGTATCAGGATTTTTGTGGCCAACAATATAAATCATTTTTTCTTTTTTCTAAAAGAAATTATTCTTTTAAAGGGATTTAATTTCTTCTCTTTAATTTCTTCTGATGGTGAATAACTTACTTCAGAGAAATCAGGGGGAACTTCTGGCAAATTTTCAAAATCAATTTTCTTTTTTCTTTGTTTTTCTGAACCAGGGAATTCTATTTTGCCAAAAAGATCCTCCTCTTTAGTTTCTTCAATCGGTTCTGCTGAGGTTTTGGGTTTTTCAATGTCAGCAATTGGTTTGAAGCTTTTTTGTTGACTGATAACTTTAGGAATTTTTATTTTTGGAAAAACATCTTTTTCTTTTTCCTTTTCAATTTCTTTTTTGATTTCGGCTATTTCTTCTGGAGAAACTCCTTTTTCTTCAAAAGAAAGTTTTTTTCGTTTTCCCAAATCAATAACTTTTCCTTTTGGCAATTTCTCTTCAAAAGTTTCTTCTTTAACCTTAGTTTCGGCTTCTTCTTTGCTCTTTTCTTTTTTAATTTCTGGTTTCTTTCCAGGAATTTTTTCTTCAATTTCAATCTCTCTTTCTGGCAGGGATAAATTAGTTTCTCTAGCAATTTGATATGCCTTAACGATTTCTCTTCTTAGAGGAAAGAAAATATAGCGATTTATTTCCCTGAAAAGAGCGCCGGCTTGATAGGAAGAGAGAGAAAAAATTCTTTGCCATCTTTCTATCATTTCATTTGGTTCGGTTGCTCCTAAAAGAACAAAGCCAACTTCTTGGGCTAAAATATTTTCATCGATTTTAAATTTAGCAGCTGTCTCTCGGATAATGGTGCTATTTTCAAAAGAGAAAAGCGCCTCTTTGATTGCTTGAGGATAGCGGTTGTAAATTTTTTTAACTTTTTCTTGAAATTCTTGAAGAGTCATTTTATTTAAGGTTTAGCAATGGTGATTCTTTTTTTTGGCTGGTGTTGACCAATGTCAATTCCTAAAGCCATTGCTGGAGCTGTTTTAAGCCATTTTGCTTGGTTTGGATTTACTTCTTCAAGATATTCAAAAGGAGTTTTACCGGTTGGTGTCTTTTTAGTTAAGGATTCTTTATAACTCTTGATGAACTTATTTAGGTTTTCTTGTTTTAAGTTTGAGGCCAGTGATTCCAAGACCTTTGGCGAGGATTTTTCTAAGTTGTTGTAAAATTCTTTCATTATCTTTTCATAATCCGGATTAATACCAGCTA
>CALGBJ010000072.1 GCA_937877385.1 uncultured bacterium | reverse complement strand
AAAGGACATTTCTTTGGCATTTGAAAATCCTTTTCCTTGCCTGTCCTTAATTCTTTCAAAACCTTAACAACCTGAGGAATAACATCACCAGCTCGTGAAACAATAACCGTATCCCCTATTTTTAAACCAAGACGACGAATCTCATCTAAATTGTGCAAGGTCGCTCGAGAAATTAATACGCCACCAACTTTGACTGGTTCAAAAATAGCTACTGGTGTTAAAACATTTGTTCGACCAATTTGAAGAACAATATCTTTAATTGTCGTTACTGCTTCTTTAGGAGAAAATTTGTAAGCAATGGCTGCTCTCGGACCTTTACCAACAACACCGGCTTTTTCAAAAAGTTTGTTATTATTAAGAATAACCACTATTCCATCTATCTCATAAGAAAGTTGCTGGCGATGTTTCTGCCAATAAGAATGAAAATCAAAAACACCTTGAAGGTCTTTAACTAAACGATTATGAGGATTGGTTTTAAATCCCAAACATTTCAAAATCCTATGTTTCTCTTCATGAGTTTCCTGGCCTAAATCAGTAATTAATTCATAAGCGTAAGAATCTAATTTTCTTGAAGCAGTTACCCTTGGATCAAGTTGGCGCAAAGAGCCAGCCGCCAAATTTCTTGGATTGGCATAAGTTCTCTCCCCCTTTTTAGCAAACTCCTTATTCAACCTAGCAAATTCTTTTTTATTCATAAAAACCTCTCCTCTAACAATCAATTCTTTTGGCGGATATTCTTTTTCAAGAATTTCTAATGTCTTGAAAAGACCTTCTTTTTTTAAGTTTCTCAAAGCAATCTCTTTCTCTAAAATCCTTAAAGGAATGGCTTCAATTGTCTTAACATTTAAAGTTACCTCCTCGCCAATTTTTCCATCTCCTCTTGTAGAAGCCACTGACAAAATTCCATTTCTATAAATCAATTCTATGGCTAAACCGTCTAATTTTAATTCACAATAATAACGAAACTCTCCCCAGTCATTGTTTGGACCAATGACTTTTTCATATCGCTCCTGCCAATCTTTCATATCCTTCTCTGAAAAAGCATCAAATAAAGAAAGCATCGGCGGAAAAGGATGTTTAACTTTTTTAAATCCCTTTAATGGCTTGCCAGCCACTCTTTGAGTTGGCGAATCAGGAGTAATAAATTCAGGATATTGTTGTTCTAAGTCAAAAAGTTCTTTTTTAAGAGAATCCAAAGCATCATCAGAAATTTCCTGACGATTTAAAACATGATAGAGATAGCGATGATAATTAATTAATTTTCTTAATTTTTCAATTCTTCTTTTAACCTCTTCTCTTTTACTCATATCCAAAATGTTCAAAACTTTAAAATCTCAAAACTCAAAACAAATGTAAGCGCAAAACTCAAAGCGCAAAGCGCAAATCTTTACTTTAAATCTCAAATCTCAAAAGTCAAATCTCAAATCCAAATCTTAAATCTTAAAAATTTTCAATCTAAAATCTTAAATCTAAAATCTAAAAACCACATCTAAAAAGTCAAATCTTTTTTCTATTTTTCATAGTGAGGATGCTTGCTGCTAAAATGTTTGATAATTCTATTGCTTCTTTTAGTATAGGTTCTATTATCTTTTTGTCTACTTTTCCAGAATCTTTCAATAAGCATAACCAAAATTTTGTTTCGTT
>CALGBJ010000071.1 GCA_937877385.1 uncultured bacterium | reverse complement strand
AATATTATGAAAGATTAGTTGAATATGATAAGAAACTTAAAGAGTTAACTCAACCTATTTGGGAAGAAGAATATAAAAAGGCCGATTAAAAAATTAATTTTAAATTTAAAGCAAAAAATTATGTCAGATTTAATTAGAAAAACAATTTTAGCTGGCTTGGGCGCTTTGGCTTTAACTCGTGAAAAAGCTGAGAAATTAGCTAAAGATTTAGTTAAACGAGGCGAATTAACAAAAACCGAAGAGGCAAAATTTGTTAAGGATTTAATGAAGAAAGCAGAGAAAAGTAGAGTTGAGGCAGAAAAAAGAATTGAAAAAATAGTAGAAAAAACACTGATAAAGCTGAATATCCCTACTCGCAAAGAATTAGACGCTTTAAAGGCAAAAATTGATAAGTTGTCTAAGAAATAAACGAATACCCCTTCCCCTCCTATATCCTCCCCCTCCCTCTGGGAGGGGGAGGATTAAGGTGGGGGGAGGGTATTTTGAACGTTTGAATTTTGCCCTGTACCACTAAAGGGTACAGGGCAACCCTGAACCCTACGTGGTTCAGGGTTGGTCATTGTTTCGAATTTCTCCATAGCTCTAAATTTTTTTAGGACTGGGTAATAAATTTTGCCCAGAACCACCTTGGGTTCTGGGCAACCCCGTACCTTATATGGTTCGGGGTTGGATTTCGGATTTTTCTTTACTGTATTTAGATATTTAAATTTGACATTTAAGATATAGATTTGCCGCCCAGCCCTACTTTTGGAACAAAAGTAGGGCTGGGCGAGCCTCGCTCCTTTGGAGCGGGACATTTGACATTTGACTTTTGAGATAAATTTGTTTTGAATTTTGCATTTTTATACTATGTTCAATCTTAGAACCTGGAATCAGATTAAGCGAAGCAAGCAAATTGTCTCTGTTTTAGTCAAGTATGGCTTAGATTATTTTATTGACCAAGCAAAAATAAGTTTTTGGGTAAAAATAAGAAAGAAACCAAGAAGATTTCAAGAACTAACTCCTCCTAAAAGATTGCGTCTTGCCTTAGAAGAATTGGGTCCAACTTTTGTTAAATTTGGTCAGATTTTAAGCACTAGACCAGATTTTTTGCCTCCAGATTTTATAAGAGAATTAGAAAAACTCCAAGATAAGGTTCCTCCTTTTAGTAGTTTCCAAGCCAAAAAAATTATTGAAAAGGAATTAAATAAACCACTGGAAGAACTATTTAAAAAATTTGAAACAAAACCAATTGCTGCTGCTTCTTTAAGTCAAGTCCATAAGGCGATTTTGCCCAATAATGAAATTGTAGCAGTAAAAGTTCAAAGACCAGGTATTAAAGAAACAATTGAATTAGATTTAAAAATTTTAGAAAACTTAGCTGGGTTTTTAGAAAATCGTCTTTATAATGGTTGGGTTTACCAACCAAAACTAATAGTGACCGAACTTAAAAAAGCAATAGAAAGAGAAATTGATTTTACTAATGAGGCCTATAATTTTGAAAGATTTAGAATAAATTTTAAAGACATTGAATATATCAGGGTGCCCAAAATTTATTGGGAAATGTCAACTTCTAAAGTTTTGACTATGGAATTTATAAAAGGGACGAAAGTTGATGAAATTACTCAAGAAAAATACAAAAATGTTTTTGATGCAAAGAAAGTTGCTAAGCGAGGCGCTCAAGCAATTCTTAAGCAAATTTTAGAAGATGGATTCTTTCATGCTGATCCTCATCCGGCTAATATTTTGATTCAACCGCTGGCTACTATTGTGATGTTGGATGTCGGAATGGTTGGTTATTTGGATAAAGAAACAACCTTTAAGATAGCAGAATTTATTCAGGCAATTATTGATAAAAATTTAGAGCAGATTATAAATTGTCTCCAAGGTTTAGGTGTAGTTATTAAAGAAGTTGATGAAAATTTGTTTCGGCGGGATTTGAAAGAATTACTTGACCGTTATTTTGGAGTTCCTTTAAAACGTTTAGAAATTAAAAAAATCAGTGAAGATATGCTAAAAGTAATGGTAGGACATCATTTATCTTTGCCTTCTAGTTTTGTTTTAATGCTAAAAGCTCTTTCTATGGAAGAAAGCATCGGTAAAAAACTTGACCCGAATTTTGATATGATTTCTACGGCGAAACCTTTTGTTAAAAAAATTTTGCGAAAAAGATTTATACCTCAGGGATTTTTGAAAAAAGGCAGCATTTTATTTCAAGAAAGTTTGGAATTAATTGAAGAATTGCCTGGAGATTTAATTGATATTTTGCATAAATTTAAAGAAGGTAAATTAAAATTTAATTTTGAACATCGAGGGCTGGAAAAATTGATAACAGAAATTAACCGTTCCAGTAATCGGATTTCATTCAGTTTAATTATTGCTGCTTTAATTATTGGCTCTTCTTTGGTTTTGCAACAACGAGTTGGTCCTTTTATTTTTGGTTATCCAGCAATAGGAATTATTGGATATTTAATTGCAAGTTTTTTTGGTTTATTTTTAATAGTTTCAATTTTAAGATCAAATAAGTGGAGGTAAAAATATGAAAACAGCGGCTATATTGCCTATATTCAATGAAGAAAAAACAGTTGCTAATGTGTTGTCTGTTTTACTTAAAG
>CALGBJ010000070.1 GCA_937877385.1 uncultured bacterium | reverse complement strand
TGAACTGAGCCCCAAAATTTGGAAAAGTTTAGCCATTTTTAGAATTTGCTCTTTGATATCTTGAAAAATAGGTGTGGAGAAATTGATCTGGGGATTGATAGCCAATAGAGGAATGAAGTCTTTTTCTATTCCAATCTCGGATACATTGACTAATAATTCTTCTGGCTTGTTTAATGTTTTTTGCTTTTGAGAAAAAGAATTTGTATTCCTCCTTGAAATGCCCATTAACAGATTCCATTTCTTGGTTTTCCTTGAAACCTTCTTGACTATAACTTAGGGCAACATTATCTTTGGTAAGAGTATTGACATATTCATAACTTGTAAAAGGACTTCCTTGGTCTTGATGGACAATAACTTGGTTAAAATTAACTTTCATTCTTTGAAGATATCTTTTTGTTTTTTGCCAAGCTTTTAGGGCAGATTTGGTATTCTCTTGTCTATCAAGGAACCAACCAGTTATTCTTTTACTTGCTAAGTCAACATAAAGAATCAATTTTAGACAACCAAAGGAAAAATGAATTCTGGTAAAATCAGTAATTAATACTTGAAAAGGTCTTGGATTTCTAATTTTCCTTAAAAGGTTTATTTTCCCTCCCAGTTCCTTTATTATCTGAATAATCCGACTTGATCTTGGCTTTTTCCTTACTTTTCTTATTGAACAACTGAGAAGAGTAGATTTCAAAAGTTTTTTTAAAAGTTTGTGATTGATTTTTATTCCTTGATTTAAAAGTGCTTTCCTTATCCTCCGATACCCATAAGCAGGATGTTGTTTGAGGATTTTCTTTATCTTTTCTATGGTTTCTTGATATCTCTCTCTAAACAGCTTTTCTTTCTCTTCTTGTGAATGTTTGATAATATAGTAATAGCTTGAGAAAGGAATTTCAAGGTCTCTCAGGAGAAAAGATAAAGGAATATTAATCTCATGGTTTTCTTTAAGGAATTCTTGAACTAATTGAATCTTTTTCTTGTTAGTTAGGTTAACCTGCTTAAAGTTTTTTTTAAAAACTGAATCTCTATTTCTTGGCGTTTTATTGTCTTTTCAAGGTTCTTCTTATCCTTTTCTATCCTTTTCTTTCTTCTTTGACCTTCAAAAATTTGATAACCTTTCTGAAAAAACTCTCTTCGCCAGTTAGTTAACAATTGAGGGTGGAGATTATACTCTTTAGCTATTTCAGAGACCTTTTTTGGACTAGCCAGAGATTCTACGACAACCTTGAATTTGAATTTGGTAGAGAATTTTCTTGGTTTCTTTAAGATAGGCATGGTAGAATAGAAAACTTTATTTTACCGACCTTTTTATATTCTACCACACCTATTTTTCAAACTCTATAGACTTTCCAATTTTTGGGGTACATGTCC
>CALGBJ010000069.1 GCA_937877385.1 uncultured bacterium | reverse complement strand
TTTGAGATTTGAGATTTTTAATTATTTCGAATTTCGAGATTCGAATTTATCTAATGTAAGGTAGGAGAAGTCCTTCTTTTTTCCTCCCCCTCCCTTTGGGAGGGGGAGGTGTAGGAGGAGGAGGGTGAAAAAATAGTTATTATCAAAAATTAAATTAAAAATGGCGACTAAAAAAAAGAAAAAATTATCAAAATTAAAATGTGAAGAGTGTCAGAGGATTAACTATTATTTTTACAAATCCAAAAAAATGGAGGGCAAAATTTCTTTAAAAAAATATTGTCGTTGGTGCAAAAAACATACTCTTCACAAAGAAGTTAAATAAAGATATTGAAATTGGGGGTGTAGCTCAATTTGGCAGAGCAACGGTCTCCAAAACCGTAGGTTGTAGGTTCGAGTCCTGCCACCCCCGCTAGCAAATTTTCGCGAAGCGAAAATTTGCCAAGGAATTTTACTTATGGAAAAAAAAATAGTTTTCTCTGGCATTCAGCCGACTGGTGAAATTCATCTTGGCAACTATTTTGGCTCGCTAAAACAATGGCTTGATTTACAGGACAAGTATTTTTGTTTTTTTTCAATAGTTAATCTTCATGCTTTGACTGAGCCGATTTCTCCTTCTTCTCTTGAGGAAAATACTTTAAAAACAACATCTTATCTTCTTTCTTTGGGCTTAAACCCTAAAAAAGTTGTTCTTTTTGTTCAGTCAGATATTCCTTATCATACTGAATTAACTTGGCTTCTTTCAGTTGTTACTCCAGTTGGTGATTTATTGAGAATGACTCAATTTAAAGACAAAGCCAAGCAGTTTAAAGAAACAGTTAACGCTGGCCTTTTGAACTATCCAATTTTAATGGCTAGCGATATTCTTCTTTACAAAGCAGAATATATTCCAGTTGGCAAAGATCAACTTCAACATCTTGAATTAACTCGGGAAATTGCCAGAAGGTTTAATAGGAGATTTGGTCAAACCTTTCCTTTACCAAAGGCAGTTTTGGAAGAACGAGGAGCAAAAATTATGTCTTTGGCTGAACCTAAAAAGAAAATGTCTAAATCTTTAGGCGAAGAACATTATTTAGGAATTTTTGAGGAACCAGAAAAAATCAGAGAAAAAATTGCCAAAGCAGTAACTGATTCTGGTAAAGAAATAAAATATGATCAGGAAAAAAAGCCGGGTATTGCCAATCTTTTAAGAATTTATAGTTTAGTTGAAGGAAAAGAGATAAAAGAGATAGAAAAAGAATTTCAAGGCAAAGGTTATGCTGAATTTAAAAAAATTTTGGCTGAAAAAATTATTGATTATTTTTCTCAAAGCCGAGAGAAATTTTTGGCAATGAAAGATAAAAAAGAAGAAATTAGGGAAATTTTAAAAGAAGGTAGAAGAAAAGCTGAAGAAATTGCTCAAAAAAATATTGAAGAAATTCGCCAAAAAGTTGGCTTAAAATACTAAAAAAGAGGGCTTT
>CALGBJ010000068.1 GCA_937877385.1 uncultured bacterium | reverse complement strand
ATGGACAAAAATGGAGCAGGGATGAATTGCCGGCGAGGTCTGCCCTCCGAATTCTGCCATCCGAATTGCTGGAAGATCTAATTTTTAAGTAGATTTAAGAACTCCTTGGTTGATAAATCCAATTCTTTAATAATCGACCGTAGCAACCCCTTTTTAATTTCTTTGGCATGAACAGGCACAACAATAATTCTTTGTTTTTCAGGATAATAAAAAATCCGGTGGCTACCGGTTTGCCGCTTAAGAATACAACCCTTTTTCTCTAAAACCCTAATTAATTCTCTGGGTTTAATTATAGGTAATTTCATTTAAATCTTGATTGGAATTTTAGCCACTATTGAACCCTCAACTTCTTTGGGAATTTCTTCTTTTAATTCTTGAAGAGTTTTAATATAACCATAAATTGCGTCCTCAGCCATACGATACGCCTCATCTAAAGTTTCTCCTTGAGTATGACAACCAGGCAAAGAAGGAACATAAACAACAAAACCGCCTTCCTTTGCAGGTTCAAAAATAACAGTATAGTTAAAAACTTCTTTTTTAATTCCTTTCTTTGTTTTTTTCATATCTATTATTATATTTTTTATAAATTATGAAGTCAATTATTTTCCCATCCCCCTCCTTAATCCTCCCCCTTCCCAAAGGGAAGGGGGAGGAAACGGAGGGAAAAGAAATTCCCCATCCCCCCTCTTAATCTCCCCCCTTCCCAAAGGGAAGGGGGGAGAAAAAAGGAGTTTAATTTCTTTGATAAATTATTTCTCCATTAAAAATTAGATATTTCACGCAGTTATAATTGGCAGAATAAACTAAATGAGAAATAATATCTTTTCCTCCAGAAAATTCTTCTAAAGTTAAATCAACTAAAATTAAATTGGCTAAATTTCCTTTTTTGATTTCATTTTCAATTTTTAAAAAATTTGCCGGAATTTTGGTAGCGGCTTCAAAAATTTCTCTGGCTTTTATCTCTTCGGGCCGACAAAAATGATGTTTTTGAAGTAAGGCACCAATTTTCATTTCTTCCAACATATCTAAATTGTTATTTGAGGCAACTCCATCAGTTCCCAAAGCAATTAAGGCACTGGAATCTTTTAATCTTCTAAAAGGAAAAACACCGCAAACTCCTAATTTCATATTTGAAGTTGGACAATATACAAGAAGTGATTTTCTTCTTGCAAGAATTTTAATATCTTTTTCTTCCAAATGAACACAATGAGCTAAAATTGTTTCCTCGTCTAAAATTCTTAATTTATCAAGAAATTCAACTGGGGTTAAGCCATATTTTTCTTTTGAAAATTTAATTTCCTCTTTGGTTTCGGCTAAATGAATATGATAATATAGATTATTCTTTCTGGCAAAATCTTTTGCCCAAACTAAATTGTTTTTTGAAACCGTATAAATTGCATGAGGGGCAATGGCAATTTTTATTGAGGGATAGTTTTTAACGACTTTTTTTAATTCAAAAAAATTTTTTAAAGCAAATCTTTTTGAAAAAATCAAAGGACCTTTTCCAATAAAAGGAACCCCTAAAATGCCTCCCATTTTATGTTTAATGACAAGTTTTGCTGTCTCTTGAGGCCACCAATACATATCACAAAAAAATGGACAGCCACTTTTTTTAAGTTCTTTTAATCCAATTTCAGTACCTTTTCTGATTTTTTCAGGGGTTAAAAGTAGTTCTTTGGGCCAAATTTTTGTGGTCAGCCATCTTTTTAAGGGCAAATCATCGCCAATACCTCGAAAGAGAGTCATTGCCAGATGAGTATGCATATTAAAAAAAACTGGCAGGGCGGCTAAATTTTTGCCTTCAATTTCACAATCGCTCTTTTCTTTTATTTTTTTTGAGATTTTTAAGATTTTTCCATCAGCGATTAAAATATCTTTTCTTTTTCCGTTTAGAATAACGTTTTTTATTTTTAACTTTTTCATTGATTTTTATTTTATTTTCTAAAACCAAATTTGCCCATTTTCGAAATATCAAAATATCGAAATATCGACATATCGATATATCGATATATCGAAATGTCAAAATGTCAAAATATCGATATATCAAAATATCGTTCACAAAAGCCCTCTTTCTTTGAACTTTCTAAAATCTTCTTTAGTTATCAGTCCTTCCTTTACCGCTTCTTCTACAAATTCACTCCACTCATCTTTTTTTAAACCTTGCTTATACTGAAGTCCTTTTAGGGCTCCTGATTTCACTTTATCAGTAAAAGTTTGGATTAATCTTTGCACCTCCTCAGCCAACTGATATCCTTTTTGAAATTCTTTTTTTGTAATATATCTTTGATCTAACGCTGCATACAAAAGAGACTGAACTTCGCCAGCCGAACCTTTAGCAATAAAAAAATAATTTATAAGTTCAATTTTTGTGCCTCGAGAAAATCCCTCGGCTTGATTAGCCATTGCCGAAACTGCGGCCCTCTGAATTTGATTTTTTAATCCATAATCCCTATCAAAAGAAGAGTGTTTTGTTAATTGATAGATAAAGTGAGTTAAAGCTCTTGCCTTTTGCCAGGAAAGAAGTTGCTCAAACCTTTTAACTGTTGCCATAATCTAATTTTATTAATTTTTACTTTCAAATCAAACTAAACATGGTAGTAATTCTTTTAAGATTTAATCAAACCTCTTCTGAAAAACTCTCAAAAATATTAAATTTTTCTTATCTTAGTTTTATTAGTTTTTACGAATCCTATCTTTTTTACATAGAAACTCCAACGCCATTGAAAAATTTCCAGATTAAGATTAAAATTTTAAACTTATGAAAGAAGAAATTTTTGATTCGCTTTATGGAAGAATTGAAATAAAAGAACCAGTGATTTTAGAATTAATAAATGCTCCTTCTTTGGTCCGATTAAAAGAAATAGACCAAGCGGGTTATTCTTCTCCTTTTTTTAAAAAGAAATGCCATTCTCGATTTGACCACTCAGTTGGAGTAATGATTCTCTTAAGAAAATTTGGCGCTTCTTTAGAAGAACAAATTGCTGGTTTAATTCATGATGTTTCCCATTCTGCTTTTTCTCATTGTATTGATTATGTTTTAGATGAAGGTTCAGAAAAAAAACATAGTTGGCAGGATAGTATATTTGAAGTTTTTGTTAAGAATTCTGAAATTCCTAAAATTTTAAAAAAATATCATCTAAATTTGGATTTTATTTTAAATGACAAAAATTTCCCTTTAAAAGAAAAAGAATTGCCCGATCTTTGCGCTGATAGAATCGATTATTCATTAAGGACTGCCTATCACTATGGCGAAATAAATTCTAAAACTCTGAATTATTTTTTGGAAAACTTAAAAACAAAAGATAAGTTTTGGATATTTAAAAATTTTAAGCCAGCAAAAGGATACGGAGAATTGTTTTTGAAATTGAATAGAAAATATTATGCTGGATTTTCATCAGCAGTAATGTTTAAAACTACTGGAGATTGTCTGAGATATGCTCTAAGAAAAAAATATCTCTTAAAAAACGATCTTTTCAAAACAGATAGAGAAGTTTTAAAGAAAATAAAAGAAAATTTAGAGAAAGATTCAATTCTTAAATTGTTATTTGAAAGAATGAAAGGAAAAATAAAGGTTGAAAATAATCCCAAAAATTATGATACTTCTTGTTTCTGTAAATCTCGAATAGTAGATCCGCTTTTTGAAGAAAAAGGGACTCTTAAAAAATTAAGCCAAGTCGATAAAAATTGGAAAAAGATTTTAATTGAGGAGATGAAGCCAAAACAATATTTTTTGAAATTTGAAAAATAATTTTACTTAACCTATATAGCAGTTGAGTAGTAAAAGTTGGGTTGAGAAAGTTTTTAGCAAACTCAATTAAGCATCGAATGCCAGCGCCAGCGGCATTTTTTGAAAGGCCTTAATTTTCAATTGAAGTTATCGTTGAAGCAATACCCAAATGAATCCAAGGAGTATTTTCAATGATTCTGCCAAAGAAATGCAAAAAGCAAAAGAGTAAACTATTTAAAAACTTTAAACATCTAACGCAAGAAATGAAAAAACTTACCAATTTTTATTTTGCACGCATATTTTAATTAGAAGATACTCCTAAAATTCTCGGCTTTAAAAAACGAGAGTGTCAATTTTAACAAATAAAAAAGCAAGGCCCTTGCCTTGCTTGATTTTCATTTTAAAGATAAGCGATTTATAAATTTTTTAAATCTTCTTCTCCATCCCGACCTAAACAGCTCTATATATTCTACCTTTAGTTTTTGCACGAGTTCTTTTTCTTTCTTCGTAAGAATTTTTGCCGTCAGAATCAGGACAGGAATGTTCTTATAGGAACTACCTTTCTGCCGAAGAAAATGTTCTAGAATTACAAAACCGGCTTGAAATCCATCGAGCGTGCTTATCTCAGGTTTTCCAATTGGAGCTAGGTCCTTAACGGCCGGAAGAAACGTATCTGTAACTATGAGTATTATTCTTTCCTTCTCCTCTAGAAGAGTATCTGCAAGTTGAGGCAATGTTTGAATTGCCTCAATCTCGAAATCTAAATTTAAATCTTCTAGTATCCATTTTATATCTGCTACCGTAGCCTTGTCGAATGCCAAATATAAAATTTTTTTCTTCATCTCTTCCTCCCTTTCCACTGTCACAAAAACAGCGGAATAATTTATTTAATTTTTAATTTACTTTTTCCTTAACTATACCAAGAGCCAAAAATCCGTCAAGATCAGATTCTTGCATAATACAAAATACCTGCAAAATGAGATTTTTTTCTAACGTAAAACAAGAATGTATTTATCTTATACATCTTCTTGTATTTTTTTAAATAATTTGATAATCTTCAAAAAGCTAAAAAAATTAAAAAACCAAAAAGGAGGTGTAAAAAATGGGAAAAATTATAAAAACCGGACGGAAATGTCCAGTGTGTGGCGGAGAAATTGTAAAAGAAGTCTCTTATAAGATTGCCACCATTATGCCAATCATTGGAATCAACGCGAAAAACCCACACAAAAAAATTGAAATTTTTTACTGCTCTGAATGCGGAATTGTTTTCAAAAAATTGCCACCTAAGAATCTAAAAGGAAGAAACTTCTCCTAAAAAGGGCTAAGAGATCTAGAAATAGAAAATTTTTTTTAACAGAGGAGTTTAAAAATTAAAAAATAAAAAGGAGGTGAGAGGAATTGAAGGTTTTAG
>CALGBJ010000067.1 GCA_937877385.1 uncultured bacterium | reverse complement strand
CGTCTTAATAATTTTACTGAAAGTAGAGAGAGGAAAAGAGAAATCATTAAGGATAAAAAAGAAACTCTCTTTAGTTTTTTGTCTTCGTTGTTTTCAAAATTTTGCCAAGGATTATTTTCTATTGAAAGAAAAAAATTCTTTTCTCCAGGCGTCGGTTTGTGTGTCCATTGCCAGGAATCATCTTCTTTTCTAATCAAAGAAAAACCACTTAAAGCTTCTTTAAAGGAGCAATAGTCAATTTTTTCTCCTTTGTTATTTAAGAGCAGCAGATCTTCATTTTTGTTTTTGATAAAATATCCTGGCAAAGAAATAACTAAATAATCTTGAGGGGGAATTTTTATTTTCTCTTTTATTAAATATCTTTTTTGAGAAGAATTTTTTATTTGCCAATTAAAAAGGTTTCTTTCTTTTTCTCCTAAATTGTAAAGTTCTATCCATTCTTTATTTTTATCCGAACCAGAAGGATTCGGCATTACTTCGCTGATAACGATTTTTTCTTCGGCTGAAATTAGAATTGGCGAGAGGAAAAGAGGAATGAAAAGAAACCAAGATATTTTCTTCATTAGAAAATTTTTAAATTTTTCTCTTTGATGCCTAAATGTTTATAAGCGGCTGGAGTAACCATTCTTCCTTTTGGTGTCCTTTCTAAGAAGCCAAGCCGCATTAAAAATGGTTCATAAATTTCTTCAATCGTTTCTTTCTCTTCATTAACGGCAGCGGCAATAGTCTTAATACCGACTGGTCCGCCATTAAATTTTTTAATTAAAACTTCTAAAATTTTTCGGTCAGCTGCTTCTAGGCCTACTTCATCAATTTCAATTAATTCCAAGGTTTTTCTAATTATTTCTTTGGTTATTTTTTCTGAATTATTTACTTGAGCATAATCTCTGACTCTTTTCAAAAGACGATTGGCTATTCGGGGGATTCCTCGGGAAACTCTGGCTAAAAATTTCTTGCCTTCTTCTTCTATTTCAATTTTTAGGAGCAGGGAGGACCTTTCAATAATTTTCTCAATTTCTTCATTCTCATAAAAATCTAAACGAAAAATTGCTCCAAATCTACTTCTTAAAGGCGAGGAGAGGAGGGCAAAACGAGTAGTTGCTCCTACCAAGGTGAAAGGAGATAGTTTGATTTGAATAACTTTAGCAGTTACTCCTTTGCCGACTACTAAATTAAGAACTCGGTTTTCCATAGCCGGATAGAGGACTTCTTCAATGTTTTTGTTTAATCTGTGAATCTCGTCAATAAAAAGAATCTCTCCTGGATTTAAGCTTGAAAGAATAGAAGCCAAGTCAGCCATTTTTTCAATAGTTGGTCCAGAGGTAATTCTGATTGGTTGAGAAAGTTCTTTAGCAATAAGATAAGAGAGTGTGGTTTTACCTAAGCCAGCCGGGCCATAGAAAAGAATATGCTCCGGGACCTCTTTTCTTTTTTTAGCTGCCTCTAAAAGAATTTTGAGGTTTTCTTTGATTTTTTCCTGACCAATGAAATCTTCCCACTTTTGAGGCCTGAGGGCTAAGTCAAAAATTGAATCGTCTTCAAAATTTTTTTGAAAAATTGATTTTTCCTCAAAGCTTGACATAATTCAATAGATATGTATAATTATCCTCAAAAATAGGCATTCTCTTTAGGGGGATGTATTTAGGTTTGAGTGGTTTCGGCTCCTCATTTCCTAAATCTTCTCCTGAATTTGCTTTTTAGCATTTGCAGAGAATGCCTATTTTTAATTTTTTAAATTTCTCCGACAATTCTTTCGGCTTCTTCCTGACTGGTTATTCCCTGAATGATTTTTATCAAAGCATCTTCTTGAAGGGTTATCATCCCTTTTTTCTTTGCTTCTTCTAATAGCTCATAGCGAGTGGCTTTTCTAGAAACTAAATTTTCCATTCCTTTAGCCAAAAAAATTTCAAAAATACCTATTCTTCCTTTGTAACCGTTAAAGCAATAAGGACAGCCCTTTTTGTTAGGATAGCCAATTTTAATTTCCTCTATTTTTGGCAAACTAGTTCTTCCTTTTATTTTTTGATAGAGTAAAGTAATCTTTTTTAGAAGATCTCTTGATGGTTTTTTAAAAATAGCGCAGTGAGGACAAAGTTTTCTGACTAATCGTTGAGCAATAACTATATTTAAAGAAGAAGCAAGAATAGGTGGTTCAACTCCTAAGTCAATTAATCTGGGAATAGCGCCGACAGCGTCGTTAGTATGAAGGGTGGAAAGAACCAAATGGCCGGTTAAAGAGGCATTAATGGCTATTTTAGCAGTTTCGCTGTCTCTAATTTCACCGACTAGAATAATATCTGGATCGTGCCTTAGAAGAGAGCGAAGACCATTGGCAAAAGTATAACCGGCTTTTCTGTTAACTTGAGTTTGATCAATCCCGGCTAAACGATATTCGATGGGGTCTTCAATGGTAATAATCTTTTTACTTGGACTTTGGAGCGAGCGTAAAATAGCGTAAAGAGTGGTTGTCTTACCAGAGCCGGTTGGTCCGGTATTAAGAATTAAACCGTTTGGCCTTTTTGTTTCTTGAGAAATAATTTTTAAATCATCGTCTCTTAAACCTAATTCTTCTAAGCCAAAAGAAATTGACTCTGGGTCAAGAATTCTTAAGACAATCATTTCGCCGTATTCTGAAGGAACATCAGAGGCTCTAATTTCAATAATTCTTTTTTGCCATTTGATAGTGAATCGGCCGTCCTGAGGCGAAGTAGTAATGTTTAATTTCATTTTGGATAGAAGTTTTATTCTGGTTAAAAGTTTTCGGTAAGTTGGCAAGTCAATTTTGGCTATTTCGTGAAGGAGGCCGTCAAGGCGAAAACGACAGATTGCCCTTTTTTCTTTTGGTTCTAAATGGACATCAGAAGCATTCATTTCAATGCCAGCAGTTAGAATTATTTCCAATAATTCGCCAATTTTTTCTCCTTTAAAATGCTCTATTTTTTCTTTTAAAGAGGCCGGAGAGGGAAGTTTTCTTTTTTCTTTGGCACCAATTTCCAAAATGCCGGTAATTTTCTTTTTTTTGCCCGGAAGGAGATTGTAAAATTTCCAGCCGTGATTTAAACTTCTTTTAGAAACGATGTAAATACTCAACTGATATTTTTTCTCTAATTCAGAGAGAATTTTTTTGGTTTCTGGTAGAGAGGAGTCGAAGCAGGCAAGAATTAAGTTTTTACCTTCTTTTCTTAAAGGGACTAAAAGTCCTTTTCTGGCTTTTTCTTCTGGCAAGGTTTTTAGAGCCGAAAATTCAATTGGATAAGTTAAAAGCTCAATGTATTCTTTGTTTAATTTTAAAGCCCGGAAACGAGCATCTCTTTCTTCGGCTTCTTTCTGATATTCAGCTAATTTTTCTGATAAAATTTTTTGACTCATTTTTTAAAATTTTAGATTATTTTCTCAAATCAATCAAGGCTTCAATTGGCAATTGGCAATTAGCAGTTAGCTGTTGGCAATAAAAAGGATATTCATAGATACTTATTGTTTTATTAACGAGTTCACGAGTTAATGGGTTAACGGGTTTTAATATTCGAAATTCGAATTTCGAATTTCGAAATCCGAAACAATGCTCAAAATTCAAATGTTCAAAATGCCCTCCCCCACCTATTTCCTCCCCCTCCCTCTGGGAGGGGGAGGAGTAAGGAGGGGGTGGGATATTCGTTTTGAACATTTGATCATTTGGAAATTCGAATTTGTTTCGAAATTCGAATTTCGAATTTCGGATTTTTCTCTATTTCTGGTATTTTAGAGGCGTCAAAGATATATCTCGTCTTTACAGGTTTTTTATTTTTAATGTGAAAACAAAGATTCTAGATTCTAAGTTTCAGGATTAATCATTTTTAGAAATTCCTTTAAATCTTTAGCTAAGTCGCTCTCAATTCTTATTTTTGTCTTTTTATTTGGCAAGAGAAATTCCAAGGCCAAACAATGGAGAAATTGCCTTTTTAGTTTTCTAGTTTCTTCTGGTAGAGATTTTTTTCTGCCATAAACTTTATCACCGACAATTGGCAGACCAATTTTGGCTAAATGGATTCTTATTTGGTTAGTTCGGCCGGTTTTAGGAAAAACTTTTAACAAACTATATTTTTCTTGCCCTTTTATTTTTTTAATAAGTTCAAAGAAAGTTAAAGCCGGTTTTCTTTTTCTGGCTTTTTTGTCAGTTGTTTTCAGTTTGCCTCCCCAGCCAATTGGCAGATTAATTTCTCCTCTTTTTTTATTAGCCCAGCCATAGACTAAAGCTAGATATTCTTTTTTGATTTTTCTTTCTTTAAAAAGTTTTTTTAAATAATTAAAAAAACTTTTGTTTTTAGCTACCAATAAAACGCCCGAGGTTTCTTTGTCAAGACGGTGAACTAAACCGAATCTTTGGCTGTCAAATTTTTTATTTTGAGGAAGTTTTTCTTTAAGAAAGTCAATTAAAGTTTTTTTTTGAGAATTTTTTGTTGGTTCAACTAAAAGATTTGCTGGCTTATTTAAAGCCAAGAAGTTTTCGTCTTCAAAAATAATGGGGATTTTCATTTCAAAAGCGCCGCGTAGGAGAGTCGAACTCCTATTACTAGGCTGAGAACCTAGCGTCCTAAACCATTAGACGAACGCGGCTTTTTTAAATTTTAAAAAAATTTTAAACAAAAAAGAGACAAAGTCAATTTATTTTCAATAAGAATTTAAGCG
>CALGBJ010000066.1 GCA_937877385.1 uncultured bacterium | reverse complement strand
TTTTCAAGTAGCGATAGGTAGGGGATAGGGGATACCTTAATTAAGTGAATTTTCCAAATTCCAATTTCCAAATCACAATTAATATCCAATTTCTAACCCCGAACCACGTAGGGTTCAGGGTTGCCCAATACCCTTTAGTGGTATTGGGAAAAATTCCAATTTTCAATTAATAAAATTGTTTTGGTCATTCGGTCATTGGGTATTGAATATTAATTGGAAATTGAGATTTGGAATTTGGAATTTCTAAATTTTGGTCATTCGGTCATTGAACATTGGAGTTTAATTGAAAATTGGAGTTTGAGATTTGGGATTTTAAAATTGTAGGGTTAGCAATTACAAATTATTAATTTAATTTTAATATGCTTAAAAAGAAAGATTTTATTTTTTTTATTATTTTAGTTATTTTAGCAGTTGCTTTGATTGTTTCAATAGAAACGGGTGGTTTTAGTAATAATCCTTTTTCTAAGCCAAATGAATCGTTAGCAGTTAAAAGAGCAATTGAATTTGTCAAAACTCAAGTGCCACCAAAGACAAAAGTAGAGTTAAAAGAGGCAACTTATCAAAATGGCTTATATCATATTAAATTTTCAGTAGAAGAAAAGGAATTTGAGGCCTATATTGATAAAAAAGGCGAATTGCTCTTTCCTTCAGCTATTTCTTTAAAAAAGGAATTGGAGAAGAAAAAAATTGTTAAAACTGATAGGCCGGAAGTCAAATTATTTACAATGGCTTTTTGTCCTTTTGGCAATCAGGCTGAAGAAGCAATTAAACCAGCCATTGATTTATTAGAGAAATTTATTGATTTTGAACCTCATTATGTTATCTATAGCAATTATGGGAAGCCTTTAGAGAATTTTTGCTTAACTAAAAAAGGCGAATATTGCTCAATGCATGGCAATCAGGAGCTTCATCAAGACATTAGAGAGCTTTGTCTTTTTAAATACCAGAAGGACAAATACTGGCAGTTTGTTGAAGAAGTTAACAGAGAGTGTAAGCCAGACGATGTTGATGAATGTTGGCTGGGAATTGCCAAAAAATTAGGAATTGATTCTGAAAAAATCTCTAATTGTCTCAAAGACGAAGCAGTTGCTTTGCTAAAGCAAGAAGTTGAATTGAATGAGGAATTTGAAATTACTGGCTCGCCAACTTTAATTATTAATGGCAAGCCTTATCAAGGAAAAAGGACGCCCGATGCTTATAAAGAGGCAATTTGTCAGGCCTTTAAAAACCCTCCTAGCGAATGTCAAGAAAAACTCTCTCAAACAAACGAGGGTGTTCAGGGAAGTTGTCAATA
>CALGBJ010000065.1 GCA_937877385.1 uncultured bacterium | reverse complement strand
GCTACAAAGTTAATTAGTTTGCCAGGGACAAAAATTTCTTTTTTAATTTTCTTACCAGTTAAATGTTTCTTGACTTTTTCTTGAGATAGAGCAATTTTTATAGCTTCTTCTTTGCTGATATTTTTTTCAACCTCAATTTTATCTCTCAATTTGCCGTTAATTTGAATAACCAAAACAATTTTTTTCTCTTCAATTAATTTCGGTTCATATTTTGGCCAGGACTGATTGTGAATAGAACTTTTCTTTCCTAATTGGTGCCAAAGTTCTTCAGTTAAATGAGGAGCAAAAGGAGCAAAAAGAATTAATAATCTTTCAATAACCTCTTTGCCAATTTCTTCTTTATTTTCCAAGGCAAAATTAACAAATTCCATAAAAGAAGAAATGGAAGTATTAAATCTCATTTTTTCAATATCTTCTTCTACTTTTTTATTAAGTTGATGAATCCTTCTTATGGCTTCTTGGCTGCTCTTTTTGTTTTTTTGGTTTTTGTTTTTTTGGCAGGTTAAAACCAATTGCCAAAGTTTATCCAAAAATCGACGAACACCTCTGACGCTTTGACTACTCCAGGCAATTGCTTGGTCAAATGGACCCATAAACATTTCATAAACTCTTAGAGTATCTGCGCCATATTTTTTGACAATTTCGTCAGGATTGACAACATTGCCAAATGACTTTGACATTTTTCTACCGTCTTCAGCCAGGACTATTCCGTGAGAAGTTCTTTTTTGGTAAGGTTCTTCTTGGAAAACGACGCCTAAGTCATAAAGAAATTTGTAAATAAAGCGGGAATAGAGTAGGTGAAGAGTGGTATGTTCCATACCGCCGTTATACCAATCAACTGGCAGCCAGTATTTAATTTTCTTTGGATTGGCAATTTCTTTATTATTTTTGGGATCAAGGTAGCGGATATAATACCAGTTTGAACCAGCCCAGTTAGGCATTGTGTCGGTTTCTCTCTTGGCTGGTGAACCGCATTTTGGACATTTAACTTTAAGCCATTGTTTGGCATT
>CALGBJ010000064.1 GCA_937877385.1 uncultured bacterium | reverse complement strand
TTAATTTAAATTAAGATTTTAGATTTTAGTTGTAGATTTTACTTTTTACTTTTTAGATTTTAGATTTGTTTAGTTTTACGCCTTACATTTTGCGCTTATTCTATAATTCTTGATTCTTGATTCTTGATTCTTGATTCGCAATTACGCTGGCTGGGGACGAGAGGTAGAAGCAATTTCGTGTTCAACATAAGAAGAAACAACTTTAATCAAGGCCTGCCTTAAACCAGCAATAAAAACACCCTCACCAACATCAAGTTGAGGCAAAAGGGCTTTAGCAGCCGAAGATAAATGAAAAGTTTTTTGAATCAAATCAACATTAGCCGGTGACTGCTTCATCAACATTTGCAAAGCGCTATTGCTAATAATCGGCATCCCATAAGGAGAATTAAGAAAATCACTAATGTTTTGAGTGATAACAGTCAAACCAAGCTGATACTTCCTGCCTCTTTTTGCCAAACCAGCAAGAAAATTAGCGCTATCAGGATATTTCATTAAATACCAGGCCTCATCAATTAAAACCAACCTCCTTTTGAGATTGCCTCTAATTGCTTTCCAGATAAAATTCAAAGTCAAAAACATTGCTATAGGCCTCAATTCTTCTTCTAAATCTCTTAAACTAAAAACAACTAATTTGTTAGTTAAATCAACGTTGGTCGGCTGATTTAAAAAACCAGCAAAACTTCCTTTGGTATAAGGATAAAGATTTTCAGCCAATCTTTTACCTCCTTCCATATTGTAAAGAACTTCAGCTAAATCACTTAAAGTAGGAAACTCAATTTTTCCTTTACTAAGATCAGTTTCTGGAGTAATGTCTCTTGAACGATAAGTTTCTAAAATCGCTCTATCTAAAACAGCTTCCTCGCCAGAAGTAATATCTTTAATAATCATTTTCAACAAAGTAGTTAAATCCAAAATATTTGACTTGAGCAGTTCTTCAGTACTCTCGCCCATCTCTCTTGGTAAATCAAAAGGATTGATATTGTATTCAGAGGCAATAGAAACCGGGAAGAAACTCCCTCCTAATTTTTCTGAAAGGAGTTTATATTCATTTTCTGGATCAATAATAATTATTTCTCGACCAAGCATCAAAGAACGAATAATCTCTAACTTAGCAAAATAACTTTTGCCAGCGCCAGAAGTAGCCAAAATAAGCATATTAGCATTTTCTAAAGAGAACCTATCAAAAATAACCGGTGATTGGCTAACAATATTTATACCATAAAGAATAGCCTCTTCCTCACTGCCCTTGAAAAATAATCCCGGCGAAAGATCGGCTGAAACAAAAGGAAAAAAAGCCGAAGCCGGTAGAGTATCTAAAGTATTGTAAACTTCTAATTCATCAACTCCCAAAGGAAAAGTAGAATTGACTCCTTCTAAGTGCTGGAAAATGGCTGGCTTAACATAAATCATTCTATTCTTGAAAAGAAGAAGAACGTCTTGTTCTTTCCTCTTTAAAGAAGTCAAATCCTCTGCCCAAATAGTAACATAAAGAGAAACATGAAAAAGTTTCTCTTCAGCTGATTGTAAAGCGTCTCTCAATCTTTCAATGTTTCTTTGGGCTATTTCCAAAGAAGGATCTCTCACTTTACCTTTTTCCTCATCTTCTATAATTTGGGCTTCTATTTGAGCAATTTTTTTTCTTAATTGTTTAAGGGCTTGAGAAGTATCAATCGGATGAAAAAATATTGAGAGATCAAAAATTTCATTCAAAGAAATCAACGATTGAAGCCAACCAAAGTCAAGATATTTAGCATAAGAGAAAACAAAAAAAGTTTTGGCATAAAAACTACCCAATTTTAAATAATTAGGAGCAACTTCAACTGCCGCCGGCGCCAAGAGATCTTTCAAAACTTCCTCTTTTTGAGGAAGAACTTGAGGAATTTCAATTTTCTCTTCTTGAGAAGAAAATTTATCTTTTAAAAACATTTTAATTCATCTTGATAAAACTTCTAAATTATTTATTTCTACCAAACCAGGATTGTAAAGGTTATAAAACAATTCAATAATCTCTTTGGTCTCTAAAATAATAACATTTAAACCAATATTTGTTAAACCATCAACCACTAAATCAACCCTCTGATTTAATTGTTCTACCTTCTTCTCTTGACTAAGTTTATCCTCTTCACTTTTTTCCTCTTTTGTTTTTTCTTTTTTGGAAAAAAGCGACTTAAATTTTGTCAAAAGTCCTTCTTTGCTGACAATAAAAGGCCTATAAGAAACAACCACAAAAAAATCTTTTCTCATAATACTGCCGGTCTTGCCTAAATATTTTAAAAATTCAATATACTCTCTCATTTGGGTTTGCATTAATTCTTCTGTCGTTTCTCCTAATCTCTTCTCCAAATTTCTAATATAGCCGGCCAAGTTTTTTTGCCTCGAATGAACAACGATTTGCAAATCAAAATCTAAAGAATTTAAAAAGGACTGAAATTGACTGGCAATAACTTGTTTTTCTTCTTCTGATTTTAAAGAGAGATTGACGCCATCGATAGCCAAAACTTTAGCCAAAGATCCGTCCTCTAAAAACATCACTCCTCTATTGACATTTTTAATTTTCAAAATTTTTTGAGTGGGAATGCCTTTCATATTAATCTATCAGCCACATTAGAGGCACCAAAAGATTCTGGTTTGGTTTTAACTTTAAAACCATTACCTTTAACCAAATTAATTACCTCCTGAACCATTGCCTTAGTTGGACCATTCAAACCGATATCAACATGAATCTCTAAAGAGAAATCAAATTTATTAGCCCAAGATTTAAGTCTTTTCACTAATTCCTGAGCAATAGACAAAGAAAAAAGCACTTCGTTATAAATCCTCTCTCTCATCGTTCTTGATCTTGGCAAATAAACTCTTCGCCAAAAATATCTTCCTCCTCGACCAAAACGATGAATAATAATAGCGCTGACAAATTCATCTTCTTCATTGTGTCGTTCTGAATCAGTACCAATAGCTAGATTATAATGAAAAGAGGGTTCTTCTTTAATAAAAGAAAACAACTCTTCAACTACTTGGTCCAAACTAATTTTACCTTTTCGATAAGAATGAAAAAATATTTTCTCTTTCATAATCTCTTTGATAAATAAACTTTTATCTTTTCATTGAAAGGCCAATCTTCCCATCCGGATCAATACGAATAATTTTTACTTCAATCTTTTCTCCTTCTTTTAAAACATCACTAACTTTATTTATTCTCTTGTTGCTTATCTCTGAAATATGTAAAAGACCAGTATGAAATTTATCAAGTTCAACAATAGCTCCAAAATCTAAAATCTTAGCTACCCTACCAACAACTTTCTCGCCTAACTGATATTCGCGAGTTAATTGAAAAATAATTTTAGCTGCCTTTTCAACATTTTCTTTTTCTTGACCAGCAATAAAAATTCGGCCATCTTCCTCAATATCAATATCTGCCAACTGGTATTTTTCAATTAAAGAATTAATTGTCCTGCCACCAGTGCCAACTAAAAGGCCAATTTTTTCTGGAGGAATTGTCAAAGAAACAATTTTCGGGGCATAAGGAGAAAGTTCTTTTCTTGGCTCTTTAATTACTTTTTGACTCTCTCTTAAAATTTCTTCTCGGCCCTTTCTTGCCTGCTCTAAAATTTCCCTGATAATTTCTAAACTCAAACCTTTATTTTTAACATCCAATTGGCAGGCAGTTATTCCTTTTTCTGAACCAGCTACTTTAAAATCAATTTCGCCAAAATGATCTTCGGCTCCACGAATATCAGAAAGAATCTTATACTGATTATCAATTTCCCCTACTAAACCCATCCCCAAACCAAAAATTGGTCTCTTGATTGGTACGCCAGCATCCATTAAAGCTAAAGAAGAAGCACAAACCGAGCCCATCGAAGAAGAACCATTAGAAGAAAGGACTTCAGAAACTACTCTAATAGTATAAGGAAAAATATCTTCTTGAGGAATAACCGCCAACAAGGCCTTTTCTACTAAAGCGCCATGACCTATTTCCCGACGACCAGGCGGCCGAGCATAACTGCCAATTTCACCACCAGCATAAGGAGGAAAATTATAATGATGAATAAATCTTTTCTTTCCTGAAATTTCAATGGTATCTAGAAACAATTGAGAAGAAGGACTAGCTAAAGTCACTGAAGAAAGTATCCTTGTCAAACCTTTTTGAAAATAAGCCGAGCCATGAGTTCTCGGCAGTAAACCAACTGAAAATTCCATTTTTCTTAACTCATCTGCTCGCCGACCATCACTTCTCTTATCTTCTTTAAGAATTTTCTCTTTAAAAATTTTTTTAAGTTCTTTTTTAAAAAAATAATTCAATAGAAAGATATTATTTTCATCAAAGTTAATACCTTCCCTTTCTAAAGAAGAAAGAAGATTCTCTTTAATTAAAGAAATGTCTTCTTCAAAATTTATCTCTTCTTTGGCAAAATAATTTTTAACCCTTTTTTCTATTTCCTGATTTTCAACCTTCAAAAGAAAGCTATTGTTTTTTTTGGGCTTTAATTGTTCAATAATTTCTTTCTGAAAATCAATCAAAGAATCTATTGGCTGAGAAACTTTTGTTAAAGAAGAAATAACTTCATCCTCTTTCACTTCTTTTCCTCCTAACTCTAACATATTAAACAATCCTTGACTGCCTTTAGAAGCAAAAATATCTAAGTCGGCTTTTTCTCTTAAAGAAAATTCTGGATTAATTATTTCTTCGTTTCCTTCCCTAATAATTCTCAAGCCAGCCACCGGCCCTTCAAAAGGAATCTCTGAAAGAGAAAGAGCCAAAGAAGAACCAAACAAAGCCAAAAAATCAGGATCGAAGTCACCTAAAGAAAGAACGGTAATAATCAATTGAATTTCTCTTCTTAAATTCTCTGGAAAAAGCGGCCGCAAACTTCTATCTATTAATCTGGCGGTTAAAACTGCCTCTTCCGAAGGCCTAGTTTCTCTTCTAATAAAACGACTACCACCAATCTTACCAACAGCATAATACCTCTCACGATATTCTACAGAAAAAGGCAAAAAATCTAAATGAGACAAATCTTCCTTACCAAAAACTAAAGCAATTAAACAAACTGTATCTTGATATTTTAGAAGCAAAGAAGTATTTGCTTGGCAAGCAAATTTATTAATCTCTATTCTCAAGGACTCGCCTTGAATCTTTCTCTCAAATTTAAGCATTTTTTGCTGTCTTTTTATCAATAACTAAATTCCAGCCAGTTGACGCCTTTCTAATTTCTTGAATAATTCTATATTCTTGACTAATTTTTTCCAAAAAAGAAAGGAGTTTCTTCTGGCCAAGGTCAAAAAATTTTTTCTCTCTCCCTTTTAAACGAATTTCTATCCTTATTTTTTCTCCTTCTTTTAAAAACTCATCAATCTTTTTAGCTTTGGTTTCTAAATCTTTCTCGCCTTCTTTGAAACCGATTCTAATAATTTTCAATTCTTTCCTTTTCTTTTCTTTCTTTACCGCTCTCTTCTGTTGATAAAGAAATTTGCCAAAATTCATTATTTTCGCCACTGGTGGCGAAGTTCTTTCGGTTATTTCAACTAAATCCAAATTCTTTTTATAAGCCAAAGCCAAGGCCTGGGAAGTAGGCATTACTCCTAAATTCTTTCCTTCCTCATCAATTACTCTCACTTCTCTGGCTTTTATCTGATTGTTTAATCTATATTTTTTCTCAAACAAATCTTTTATTTAGATTTCATTTTAACAAAAAAGAAAAACCAAGTCAAACACACAATTAGCAGTTGGCAGTTGGCAATTGGCAATTGGCAATAAAAGGGATATTTATAGATATTTATTGAAATTTATTGAAACTTATTTGATATTTATTGTTTTATTATCTATTAACGAGTTCACGAGTTAACGAGTTGAAATATTAAAAATCCGAAATTCGAAATTCGGATTTCGGATTTATCTAAGTTTTGAGATTTAAGATTTGGATTTGCCATATCATCCGATATGGCATCCTGTCGGATAACAGGATGAGTTTTACGCTTTGAGTACTATTTATATACTATTTATATCTTAGCGCCTTTAATGGATTAAG
>CALGBJ010000063.1 GCA_937877385.1 uncultured bacterium | reverse complement strand
GACCTTTGGCGAGGATTTTTCTAAGTTGTTGTAAAATTCTTTCATTATCTTTTCATAATCCGGATTAATACCAGCTAGCTTTTCTTGATTTTCAACTAGATTGTCTATTTTGATATTTTTAGCATCTTGATAAGAAAGATTTTGAACAAAATTAGCCATTGCCTTTGGTAAATTTTTTTCTTTAATTGCCTGAGAAAATTCTGGCTTGGCAATAAAGTATCTTTCGCTTAAAAATCCTTGACCAAAAGGTGTTTTGGCTATTTTTTTCAGAGTTGTTTCATTGAAATGCTCTGGCAAAAGACTGCCTTTTTCAGCCAAGGCAGCCAGGATTGGTTCTTGTTGATAGAATTTGCCTTGATGGTAGCCACCGCCTAAATTATAAAGTTTTTTTAGTTGAGGAACTGATAGAGTAGAAAGAGTTTTGACTTTTTCTTGAAATTCGTTTCTTTCTTTTTGGGAGTACTCTATTGCTTTTCTCGGTATTCTCCTTAAAAGAGGAGTTTTGGAGATTACTTTAGTTTTCCAGCCGGTCGGTATCGGTATTCTCCTCAAAAGAGGAATTTCGGAGGTTGCTTTAGTTTTCCAGCCGGGAGCTTCAGTAGGAACTCTTTCCGAAACTTTTCGGGCAGTCCAATAACCAACTCCTTTGCCAACTCTTTTGCCAACTCCTTTTACTTTCTGCCAACTCCATTCTTTTGGTTTATTGACCAGTCCACTACCAAGATTGTAAAAATATTGACTACCATAGCCACCTAATTCAACTGATATTTTTAAACCAGCTAATAAGAAGCCAATAGCCAAAAAGCCGAGTAATGTATTAGGTAAATCTGTGTGAGAAAGAGTTAGAGATCTTTTGATACTTTCTTTCTTCTTTGCCTCTTCTGTTATGTTTTGGGCGGTTTGTCTGACAGCATTATCTGAGTTGTTTTCTGCCTTAATTTTTCCCAAAGAAAAAGCAGCTAGCCAGACAAAGAAAAGAAGAGCCGGACCAATAATTACCCATTTGAGAAAACTGCTCCACCATTTTTTCCAAATATTTAATTCTTCTTCTAAAAATGGAAAGAAATAGAAAACCCAGGCAATTGGTGCTAAAACAATCAAGAAGCTTAAAACAATAAAACGGGCAAAGAAAAGAACAATTAAAGCCGCTTTGACAATCACTAAAAGAAGGAGGAAAAAGACAACTAATAAAGCACCGGCTACTGGAGTTAAAAGAGAAGCAATGGCACCCGGTTTTTTGCCTTCAGCTACTTCTTCATTTACCTTTTCTATTTCCTCGTTTTGTTTCTCGCTGTCAATTGACATTTTTTCTGGCTCAATAATATTTTCTATTACTCCTAAAGTATATGCTTTGCTGCCAGCTTGAGAAGAACTAATAGCATTTTCAAAGTATTTGGCAAAAGCATTGCCAATATCAATGATAGCTATACAGAATATTAAACTAAAGTTTATTAAAAGAGCGATGACAAGTAATTTTGGAAGCATCTTTTGGGCTTGATATTCTTCCCAGCCAACGATAGTAGCAATGCCAATGGCTAACATTGCAAAAGCAAAAAAGAGATTGGCAAAATCCCTGACAATTTTCCAAGCATTAATTAAAAATTCTGCTTCAGGAATAGAGAAATTAAGATCAACTGCATATTTTAAGAAGAAATGTTCTAAGGCTAAAAACCAATAGAGAATCCAGGTAAAAAGTTTCCCAATTATCCAAGCAATTGCCTTGCCAAGATATTCGGCTATTTTATCTGTTAAACCTTTGTCATTATTTGATTTTTTATCTTTTTTATCTTTTTTATCTTTTGATTTGTTATCGTTTTTATCGTTTGGTTGGTTATTATTTGATTGAGCAATTTCAATGTTGCCGTTTGGTTGGTTATTATTTGATTGAGCAATTTCAATGTTGCCGTTTGGTTGGTTATTATTTGATTGAGCAATTCTAGCAAGAGGAAAAAAAAGAACCAAGAAAATTAAAGCAAAGGTTATCAAAGTAAAAAATTTTCTTTTCTTTTTTGACATTTTATTAAAGTTTTAAAATTGAATTTACTGGTATTGTCTTTGACTACAGGTAGCCCAATCAGACCAACCGTTCTCGTTTTCAATTTCGGCTCTGATTGAATAACTTTTGCCTGCTTCGCCTTGATATCTGACAGTTGCTTGAAAAGTTTTGTCTGATTGGGAATAACTTAAACAACAAGGAGATTGAGGCAAACTGCAAGTAGTTTCAAGAGAACAACTGTCTTTTATACTTCTCCAATCACCATCATCAATTTTTATTTCTAAATGATAATCAATGATATTTTCGTTTCTAATATCACCAGCAAATTCGGCAGTAACTACATTATTACTATCACAAGAAATTGAAAGGCAGTTGATTGTTGGCGTTGGTTTAGCCAAGCATTCTGCTAATTTGTTTGAGTAGTAATCGAGTTTTTCTGATAGCTCATCTTTTTCATCTTTGGCGTCTTCGGCTAAACCATAGGTTGCTTCATTGTATTCTTCTGGGTCGTCTTTAACTTCTTTTAATTGAGTTTCTATTGTGTTGAATTGATTTTGGTACTCTTCTAAAAGAGAATCAATACTTTGGCCATCAACTGTTGCTGGTAAATTATGCTTTATTAAGCATTCCTTTAACTTTTTTAGGGTTGGTATAATTTGGTCTTCTATTATTTTTTTTGATTGTTCTTTGTATTCTATCCATTTTATTACTTCTTCGCTTGGTGTAGAAGTGCTAAATCCATATTCATCAGAGTATTCGGAGAAATCGCTAGAGAAATCCTCTTTAGTTCGGTGTTCCTTGCCAAGATTGCCTAAAAGACCCCAATTTTCTTCTTCGGCTTCTTGTTCAACGCTGCTGATTATTTTATCAATAGCTGAATTGGCAACTAGTTCAATAACAGCGGCAATAACCCTGCCAATATCCTCAAACCCTTCAACCTGGACATTAGCAATAGATTGAACAGTTGAATGAATAGCCGAAGAAGACATTTGCTCGATCACCGCGCCGGGAACAGTGACAGTTGATTGTGGTTTGAGACATCGGCCAACATTTTTACATCCTTCTGGTGCCGGTTTCGATAGACAATATTCATAAGTATTTCCTTTAGCTAAACATTTATCCATACACTCTTGATGATCTCTGTCCCAAACAAGGCATCTATCAAGATTTTTCTTAATATCTCTTAATCCTTGATTGGCTAAATATTCTAAAGTTTTTCTGGCAGTTTCTCTTTCTTTGTAAGTAGTAACTGCTTGCATCGCTTGTTCTGTTTGTCCTTGCCAACTTAATACATCAAAATTCTCGAGAAAATTGAAATATCTATCTAATCCTTCGTAGGTAGTATAATCTATATTCCCCATTCTAAAGGATCTATCTAAAATATCACAAAAATCTTCTTCTCGTTTTCTTGGTAAAAAAAGATTAATGGTTAAGTGAGCAGTTGGCTGACCGCAAAAATAATCATATAAAGCATTCCAAAGCAATCCAGTGGTAGTTGTACCAAGACCAGGAATTTCCATTCCATAAAGTTGGCTCCCCCAAACATATTCAGCCACATCTAAAACAAATTTGGCTGTTTCAGGATCGTCAGGATTAGCACCAATAAAGTCAAGAACTTTAGCAGTTAAGAGATTAACCATTCTTATTTTGAATTCTTCTATGAAAGCTAGGGCTATAGGTTTAAGAATTTTGTCCTCAATAAGATGGGCTGTCTGGGTAACGTTTCGAGCTATTGAGAGTGGAGCAGTATCACTAATAACATGAACAATTCCACCGCCAAAGAAAGCCTTAGTTTCTTTTGGTTTAACTAAAAAATTTGAGCCAAGATTAACTGAAAGAAAGATAAAAAGAAAAAAGGTCAAACCAATTTTTTGCCAGCCAGAAATTTTCATTCTTAGTTTTCATTCTAACATATTTTCTTTTCTTTTCCAAGAAATTTTTGTGGATAAGTTTGATTGATTTTTAATAAGTTTTGTGCTTTACGCTGTAGCTTTGCGCTTTGAGTTTCAATGAGTATCTATAAATATCTATCGTCAATTGCTAATTGCCAATTGCTAATAGCCAATAGCCAATTGTTGACTTGGCTTTTTTGACTAAATTAATTATACTCTTAAAAAGTTAAAAATGATTTTTGTTTTTAACTGGAAAATGAATCCAACTAAAAAAGAAGAGGCAAAATCTCTTTTTGGTTTTTATTATCAAAGTTTAAAGAAAAAAAATTTAAAAAAAATAATTATTGCTCCGCCTTTTCTTTACCTTCCTCTTTTTTTTAAAAAAGGAATTCCTTTAGCCGCTCAAAATTGCTTTTATCAGGGAAAGGGTCCTTATACTGGCGAGATTTCTCCTTTAATGCTTAAGAGTTTTCAAATAAAATATGTCATTTTAGGCCATTCAGAAAGAAGAAGATATGCCAAGGAGACAAATGAAGAGGTTGCTAAAAAAGCCAAAGTGGCTATAGAGAATAACTTAACACCAATTATTTGTTTTGGCGAAGAAAAGAAAGAGAAGAATTTGAGAGAAAAAAATATTTTTTCTCAGTTAAAGCCCTTTTCCTTCCTTTTTCAAAAAAAATTTTCTCAGAAAAAAATTTTTTTAGCTTACGAGCCAGTTTGGGCAATTGGCACTGGTTTGCCTTGCCCTTTAGTTGAAGTTGAGAGGATTGCTTTAAAGATAAAAAAGTTCTTTGGTCAAGAAAATTTTACTAATTATCTTTTTCTTTATGGTGGCTCGCTTAATTCAAATAATATCAGAAATTATTACTCTTCTTTAGTTGATGGTTTTTTAATTGGTGGTGCTTCACTTAAAAAGAAAGAAGTCAAAAAAATTTTAACTTTAGTTAATAGTTAATAATCCCCCCCTTATCTCCCCCCCTCTCCGACCTATGTCGGAGAGGGGGGGGAGATTAAGAAGGGGGCGAATTAAATTTAAATTAAGAGCGGGATTGGTTTAGTGGTAGAACAGGGGCTTCCCAAGCCTCAGGCGCGGGTTCGATTCCCGCATCTCGCACAAATTTTCTAATTTGAAACTAATTTGATTTTTTCATTTTTTTATTTATAATTTTTTTAACTATGAAAAAAATAAAAGTTGCTATAAATGGTTTTGGGAGAATTGGCAGAAGTTTTTTAAGGGCTGGCTTGAAGAGGCCAGAAATAGAAATTTTGGCTATTAATGATTTAGGCGATTTGGCTAATTTGGCTTATCTTTTGAAACACGATTCGGCTTATCACCAATGGCCTCACCAAATTGAGATTGATAAAGAGAAAAACCTCTTGATTGTTGATGGCCAAGAAATAAAGTTTTTTCAGGAAAAAGAGCCAAAGAATTTACCTTGGGCTGATTTGGGTATTGAAATAGTTGTTGAAAGTACTGGCGTTTTTACTAGTTATCAGGCAATGAAGAGCCATTTAGAAGCCGGGGCTAAAAGAGTGGTTCTTTCAGCACCGGCTAAAGGAGAAGGCGAAGGCAAAGAAGGTAGAACAATTTTAATGGGTATCAATGAAGAGGAATTAAAAAATTTCGTTTTAACTTCTAATGGTTCTTGCACAACAAATTCAGTGGCTTGTTTGGCTTATATTCTTTCAGAAAAAATAGGTATTGAAAAGGCAATTTTAAATACTATTCATGCTTATACAGCTACTCAGAGAATTGTTGATGGACCAGCTAAAAAAGATTGGCGGAGAGGTCGAGCCGGAGCAGTTAATTTAATTCCAACAACTACTGGCGCAGCGACAACAGTGACAAAAGTAGTTAAAAACTTGGAAAATTTGTTTGATGGTTTAGCCATTAGAACGCCGGTTTTAGTTGGCTCTCTTTCTGATTTTACTTTTTTGGCTAAAAAGAAAGTTTCTAAAGAAGAAGTTATTGATATTCTTTATCAAGAAAGTCAAAAAGAAAGATGGCAGGGGATTCTTAAAGTTTCTTTTGAGCCATTAGTTTCTACTGATATTGTCGGCGATCCTTATCCTTGCATTGTTGATGCTGGGATGACTAAGGTTATCGATGGTAATTTAGTGAAAATTTTGGCTTGGTATGATAATGAAGAAGGTTATACTCAAACCCTTTTAACTCATATTATTAAAGCTGGCTCTTTTCTTTCTTAAAGTATTTCTATAAATTATTTATGAACTATCTTTCTCCTATTTTAAGAAATAACCGAACCTTTCTTTTGGCTTATGATCACGGCTTGGAACATGGTCCAGAAGATTTTCTTTTAGAAAAATCAGCCGAACCAGAGTTTATTTTAGAATTGGCTGAAAAAGGAAATTTTTCTGGAGTAATTTTTCAAAAAGGAATAGCTGAGAAATATTATCAGTCTTGGCAGAATATTGTTCCTTTGATTGTTAAATTAAACGGCAAGACCAAATGGCAAGCAGGCGAACCTTATTCCCCCTTGATTTGTTCGCCTGAATATGCTAAAGATTTAGGAGCGGTGGCTGTTGGTTATACTATTTATCCTGGTTCGAAGTTTGAACATTTAATGTTTAAAGAATTTGGTCAAGTAGTAGAGAAAGCTCACAATTTGGGAATGGCGGTTATTGCTTGGCTTTACCCTCGCGGTAAGAAAATTGATAACGAGAACAACCCTCAAGTTGTTTGTTATGCCGCTAGGATTGGCTTGGAGTTAGGGGCTGATATGATAAAAATTAAATGGCCTCTTGAAAGAAAATATTTGGAAAAGGCAGTCAATTTAGCCAGACCAGTTAAAGTTGTTTTGGCCGGTGGTGAAAGGATAAGCGAAGAAGAATTTTTTAAAAGAACCAAAGAGGTGATTGTCAGTGGCGGTTGTGGTTTGGCAGTTGGCAGAAATATTTGGCAGAGAAAAAATGCTTTAGAAATAGCCAAAAAATTAGCAAAAATTATTTATCAAAGATGATTAAATTAGTAGCCAAAATTAGAAAAAAAGAAGAAAGTCCTAAGAAAATTAGGCAAAGCGGTTTTTGTCCGGCTATTTTGTATGGACCTAAAAGAGAAAATCTTCTCCTTAAGGTTCCTCAAAAGGATTTCTCTCTGGTTTTAAAAGAAGCCGGGACAACTCAGTTTGTTGATTTATTCTTTGAAGGAGAGAAAGAGTCTTTGTCAGTTTTAATCAAAGATGTTTCTCGTCATTATTTGACTGGCAAAATTATTCATGTTGATTTTTATCAACCGGATTTGACTAAAACAATTGAGACCTTGGTCCCTTTGGAATTTGTTGGCTCAGCTCCGGCTGAAAGAAAAGGTGGCGTTTTGATTAAGACTCTGAAAGAAATAGAAGTAGAATCCTTGCCAAAGAAATTACCAAAAAGTATTTCGGTTGATCTTTCTTCTCTAACTGAGTTTGACTCAAAAATTTTAGTTAAAGACATAAAATTCCCTGAAGGAGTGAAGCCGTTAATTAGTTTGGAAACGGTTATTGTTTCGATTGGAGAAGCCGGTAAGGAGGAAGTTATTGAAGAAGGAGTAAAAGAGGAAGTTGGTCAGATAGAAAAGGAAACCGCTGGGTCTGAAGAAGAGAAAAAAGAAGAATAAAATTTTATAAAGTGTATTATCCAGCCACTTTGGTGACAAAATTGTGCTATTTCTCTTATAAATTGAAAGTTGGAATCTCAAAACAAGTAAGTGTAAAGCTCAAAGCGCAAAGTGTAAAGCTACAGCGTAAAACTTAAAGCTAATTTATTCAAATTCTAAATCCGAAATCCTAAATCCTAAACGAAATCCCAAATCCGAAATTCCAAATCCCAAATGTTTAGAATTTGGAACATTAGAATTTAGAATTTTGTTTAGAATTTCGCCACAGCCCTAAACTCTTTAGGGCTGGGTAATAAATTTAGAATTTAGGATTTTAAAGTTTAGATTTGAGATTTTAGTTGTAGATTTTAGATTTTACTTTTTAGATTTTAGATTTGTTTAGTTTTGCGCTTTACATTTCAGATTTGACATTAGCGGTTAGCAGGTACATATAAAGTTAAAGTTTTGTGAGTGATGTCTTTCTGGCAAAAAGAGAAAAAAGAGGGCAATCTAATAATTGAAATAGAAAAGAATTTTTCTCAAGCTATTTTTTTGGTTTTCAAAAGAGGAAATTATTTTTTAGAAAGAACTTTTTTAGAAAAGGGAAAGCCAGAAGAGGTTGTCCCTTTGCTTTTTAAAAGAGTTTTTCAAAAAAGAAAATCGTTCTCTCCTCAAAAAATAATTTTTTCTTTAAGTCAAGAACTATCTTACTTTTTTTTAGATAGGCAAACTTTATTTTTGCCAAAAAATTTTTTTCTTGGAGAAAAGGATTTAGAAAATTTTTTACAGAGAGCTGAAAGAACTCTTTATGAAAAACATCGGCAAGCCGCTGCCTGGCGGTTAGATTGCTCTCTTTCTGATTTGGATTTTGCCTTTGTTTGGTTAGATAAGGTTTTTATTGATGACCATTTATTAAAATCACCAGTTGGCTTTAGAGGTAGAAGTTTGAGTTTTCTTTTGGCTAATGTTTTATCAAGAAAATCTTTGATTGCCCTCTTGAAGAGAGAGATAGATTTATTTCTTGAAAAAGCTAGATTGGAATGCCCCTCTTTTTCTCCAGAAATTTTTTTCTTAAACAGAGAAAGCGCTTTAGTTAATCTTTTCTCTCTCCTTGATTGTTCAAAAAATTTTAATCCTCGTTTCAGCAAAGAAGGTTTTGTTTTTTTAGGAGTTTATCCTAAAAAAACAGAGATTTGTTATCTTAATAGTTTTTTTGGTGCTTCTCAATTTTTTTCTTTAGAGGAAGGCTTTTTAAACCTCTTTTTAGAGCTAGTTAAGGATAAATTTTCTTTTAGAAAAGAAGAGGGTTTGAAGTTTATTGATTTATTTTCAGCTGGTAGGTTGTCAACTAATTGGCAAAAAACCTTTAAAGAAATTAACAATTTAACAGCAGAGAATTTTCTGGATATTTTTCTTTATCTTTTCAGAAAAATTGGCTATTCCTCAGAAGAAAAGAAAACGATTAAAGTTTTTATTTATGGTGATGGTTTTTTTTGGACTGATTTGCCTTTATTGCTGAAGAAGGCCTTTAAAGAAAAAAGACAAAATAAAATTAATTTTTCTTTTCGAGTTATTTCTCAAGAGAGTTTAGAAAAAGAATTTAATTTTTCAATAGAATCTCCTTTAAAAGAAGCTGAGAAAAAATTGACTTTGTTTTCTTTAAATGCTTTTCCTTTAACTTGGCAGGAAAAAAATGTTTTAAGTCGTTATCTTTGGCGAGTAATAAGAAGGATTCAATAATTCAGATATTTTTATTTTAGCGCAAAACGCAAAACGCAAAATTACAGCGCAAAGC
>CALGBJ010000062.1 GCA_937877385.1 uncultured bacterium | reverse complement strand
GGCTGAATTAAGATTGCTTTTAGAGGCAGATTAATGCTTTTTAAATATTCGGCTAAAAATCCAGAAGGAAAGTTGGAAGTAGGATATATTGAGTCGGCTAATAAAGAGGCGGCTATTTCTCGCTTGCAGACGCTTGGTCTTTATGTTTTAAGTTTGGAAGAAGCCGGCAAAAAGCCATGGTATCATTCTTTAGTTCTCTTTTTTAATCGAGTCAAAGAAAAAGACAAAGTTATTTTCACCCGCCAATTATCTACTCTTCTTAGTGCTCATATTGCCATTGATAGAGCCATTAATTCTTTGGCTAATCAGACGGAGAATCCTATTTTAAGAAATGCTCTAAAGGAGATTTCTTCAGAAATTAGGGAGGGCTTTTCCTTCTCCCAAGCTTTAAGTCATCATCCAGATATTTTTGACGATTTTTATGTTAATATGATTCGTTCGGCCGAGATCTCTGGGAGGATAGAGGAAGCAACCGAGTATTTGGCTGATTATTTAGAGAGACAGCAATCTTTGAAAAAAAGAATTTTATCTTCCTTGATTTATCCAATTTTCGTTATTATTCTCTTTTTTATTGTTGTTATTATTGCGACAGTTGTTATTATGCCTCAGTTAAATCAGATTTTTGAAGAAACCAAAGTTCCTTTGCCTTTGATGACCAGAATATTTCTTGGTCTAGGAAATTTGATTATTCATTGGGGCTGGAGTATTCTTATCCTTTTAATAATTTTGGCTTTTTTGCTTTGGCGGTATTTTCAGACAGAAGAAGGCAAAACTGTTTTAGATGAGTTAAAATTAAAGATTCCTATTATTAGTCGCTTGCTTAAGAAAATTTATGTTACCCGTTTTGCTGAGGCCTCTTCGGTTTTAATTAAAGGAGGAATTGCTATGCCAACTGCTTTAGAGATGGCTGGCAAGGTAACGGCAAATTATGTCTACCGCAACATTGCCTTTGAGATTGCTGAAGGAGTGAGAAGAGGTTCAAATATTTCTACTAATCTTGGCAAATATCCAGACTATTTTCCTCCTTTAGTGGCCGAAATGGTGGCTGTTGGTGAAGCCAGCGGTAATCTTGATTCTCTTTTGAGGAAAATCGCTGATTTTTACAAAGAAGAAACTGAAATGAATTTAGGAATCATTTCAGAGTTAATTCAACCAGTGGTTATTGTTATTTTGGCAGTTAGTATTGGTCTCTTAGTTGCCTCAATTCTTTTCCCGATATATAATTTAATACAGTCAATATAAAAAGGGTCGGTTGAAATTAAATAATAAAGATGAGAAAAAATAATAAAAATTTTTCTTCTTTTACTTTAGTAGAAATGTTGGTGGTGGTAGCCGTGGTCGGTATTTTAGCCAGCGCTCTTTTGGTTAGTTTGGGAGGCAGCCGAGCCAAAGCTAGAGATGCCAGAAGAATTTCTGATTTAAGAGAAGTTCAAAATGCTTTAGAACTTTATTATGATAGAAATGAAAGTTATCCGGTTGTTCCCAATTCTGGTACTCCTTTAAGCTGGGAAGAACTTAAAACAGAACTTAAGAATGGGGGGATTACTTCTCATATTCCTGACGACCCGCTTAACGATGAAAATTATAAATATGTTTATGCCCAGTGCGGGGTAAACGTAAACACTAAACCTCAAGAGTATATGCTTCGGGCAAGATTAGAAAAGTATTCTTTTGTTTTAAGTAATGACATTGATAACGGAGATACTTATTGTTCTCAGAATTCGCCTAGCTTAGATTGTGGAAATCCTGATGATAGCGACCGTTATTATTGTGTTCACTTCTAAATTTGAGATGCTAATTTTTTCTTCTTTTTTTGTTTTTCTTTTTGGTTTGATTGTTGGCAGTTTCTTAAATGTTTTAGTTTTTAGATTTAACAAAAGAGAAAGTTTTTCTTTTTGGCAAAGTATTCAAGGAAGATCAAAATGTCCTTATTGCCACCATCAACTTAAGTGGTTTGAATTAATTCCTTTGTTAAGTTTCTTTTTTCTTAAAGGTAGATGCCGTTATTGCCGAAAACCAATTTCCTATCAGTATCCTTTAGTTGAATTGTTTTCTGGTATTCTCTCTTTGGTGGTCTTTTTGCGAATTTTTTATTTTTTTCCCTCTCTTCCTCTCTGGCAAATTCTTCCTCTTTTTCTAATTTTTCTTTTCTTCTTTTTTCTTCTTTTTTTATTATCTCTTTTAGATTTAAAAACCTATTTAATTCCTAAACAAATAGTTGATTTTTTACTGCTTTGGGGAGTTTTTTTTAATCTTTTTTATACTTTTAAGTTAATTTCTCTAAGGCCTGATTTTTTAGGTTATTTTAATCATCTTTTTTTTAGATTTGATATTCCTTTTTTGGATTCTTTGCTTGGTGCTTTGATTGTAGCTGGTTTTTGTTATCTTTTAGCAAAAATTAGCCAAGAAAAAGCTTTGGGATTTGGCGATGTTAAAGTCTTTTTTGCTTTAAGTTTTATTTTTCCTTGGCCAGAGATATTTTTTATTTTTGTCCTTTCTTTTGTTTTAGGAGGAATTTATGCTTTTTTTGCTTTGCTTTTTTTAAAAAAAACCAGAAAATCAAAGGTTCCTTTTTTACCTTTTATCTTTTTAGCCAGTTTGTTGTTTTTTTCTCTCTCTTCTCGTTTCTTGAGTTTTTATAGCCATTTGTTCTTTTAGTCGGAGTGGCGGGATTTGTCCAGTACCAGAATAAATTCGATACTGGACATCCAGAACCGAACTCTGTTCTGG
>CALGBJ010000061.1 GCA_937877385.1 uncultured bacterium | reverse complement strand
TTATACTCTCTTTATCGTCTTTATAATGTCTCCTTTTTGAATTTCAGTATGACATTCAATCAATAAACCACAAAGATTGCCAGCAGAAACTGAATCAACCGGCATTTTCTCTTTTTTCAAACTTAAAATTTTTCCTCGACCAATTTCCTCTTCTTCTCGAAAAATTAGAAAAGAAGAGTTGTTTTTAATTTCTCCTTCAAAAACCTCTCCACCAATTAATTTTTTCTTTTTAGTTGAACTGAAAATTTCCAAAACTTTTAATTGACCAAGATAAATTTTCTCTTTCTCTGCCAGAGACTTTTTAATAAAATCTTCCACGTCCTCTTTTATTTTGTAGATTAAATCATTTTTAATTAAAGGAATTTTTTCTTTTTCTAAAAGAAAACCAATATTTTTCCCTTCTCCAACTTTAAAAGCCAGAATTAGTGGTTGAGCGGTCAAAGAAGTCGCCATTTTTAAATCGCTTTCAGAAACCTCGCCAATACCTTTAGCAATAATTTCTAAAACTACCTTTTCTTTATATTTTTCTTTAATATCTAAAACAACTCTAGCCAAAGCTTCTAAAGAACCAAAAGTATCACTTTTAAGAATAAGTTTGAAAAATGGCAATTTAGTTTCTTTTTCTTCAATAATTTTTTTTCTCTCTCCCTCTTCCTCTTTTTCTTTTTTTTCTTCTTGAAATCTCAGTAAATCATCTTTATTTTGGGAAACTAAAAATTCTTCACCGATTTTCGGCAAGTTCTCAAAGCCAACTACCAAAACTGGCGAAGAAAAACTTGCTTCTCTAATTGGCTTCTGCCAACAATCCTCCAAAATTCTAATTTTACCAAAACTTGAAGGAGTAGCGATTAACTCACCCTGGCGAAGTGTGCCATCTTTGATTACTAAAGAAGCCGAATTCCCTCTTTTTTTATCTAAAAAAGAATCAACAACAAAACCTCTAGCTAAATTATTTGGATTAGCTTTAAGTTCAAGCATCTCGCTCATCAGAATAATCAATTCAAGCAAATCATCAATACCTTTTTTTTCTTTAGCCGAAACTTCTAAGCAAGGAATATCACCTCCATAACCCTCTAAATAAACTCCTCCTTCAGCTAGTTGTTTCTTTGTTTTCAAAACATCACATCCTGGTTTATCAACTTTGTTCAAAGCAACTAAAAAAGGGATATCAGCTTCTTTAATAATCCTAACCGACTCCCAAGTTTGTTCTTTTGGTCCTTCATCGCCAGCGACTACTAAAATAGCTAAATCAGCCACTTTAGCCCCATAACTTCTCATTGTCATAAAGGCCTCATGACCAGGAGTATCAATAAAAGTAATTTTTTTTCCTTGAAAATTAACTTCGTAAGCACCGATGCTCTGAGTAATTCCACCTATTTCTTGTTGAACAATTTCTGTTTCTCTAATAGCATCTAAAAGTTTAGTTTTGCCATGATCAATATGACCTAAAACAACCACAATCGGTGGCCTAGCAATTAAATCATTATTGATTTTCTTTTCCTGGTTATTTTTCATTTTTTAAAATTTTCATTTTTTAAAAACAATTAATTTATAGCCAACAAAATTCCAAACCATTGTCACTAAAGTAGCCAAAGCAGCAGCAAGGTTAGCCCAAAGTTTTTCTTCAATGCCAAACTTCGGCTTGATAATATTAATAACTAAAGAAGCCAGAGAAACATTGATTAAAAAGCCAATTAAACTAACAGCCATAAAAGAAATAAATTCTCGAGAAACATTCTTGGTTTCTTTTTTTTCAAAGGTCCAAAATTTGTTCCAAAAATAACTATTAATCACTGCTACAACAAAAGAAATCCCTTTAAAAAAAGAGCACTGCCAACCAGTAGCAATGCCAGTCAAAAGAATAAAAAGATTAAAAATGCCCCAATCAACTAAAGTGTTAGAAACACCGACTAAAAGAAACTTGGCTATTTGCCAAAACAATTCCTTTTGAGGAAGAAATTTTAAAATGATTTGTTCTAAAAGGCAAAAAGAAAAGAAAACAAATAAAGGAAAAAGAAAAAACCAAAGAAAAAAATACTTTTCTAGATAGGATAAAAAAGCAATTTGGAGATTTTTTTCTATCAAAAAAGAACAAAATAGAATGATTTCGCTTAAAATTAAAACTGAAAAAAAGTTACTTTTTTTAAAAAATATTCTCATTTTTTTATAATAATTGCTTTTTTTATTCCCCTATCCAACTTGCCTGCCTCTTCAAAAAACATATCAGAGCCGAATCCTAGAAAGAACCTTTTTAAACCAAATTTATTCCCAAATCCTTAACTTTATTGATATTTTCTATCAAAAAACCATTGCCACGAACAACTGCATTTAAAGGATCGTTTACAATAATCGTTTTAATACCTATTTCTTTCTCAATCATTCTATCAATATTTTTTAACAAACTTCCACCACCACTCAAATAAATTCCATTTTTCATAATATCAGCAATTAACTCTGGCGGCGTCTCTTCAATAACCATCTTAATACTTTCAACCAACTGACTCAACAAAGGGGAAATTGCTTGAAAAATATCATTAGGGACAATTTCTATTTCTTTAGGCATTCCGGTTAAAATATCTCGGCCCTTAACAAAAATTGACTCTGGTAAATTGGCAAAATTGTTAATCGCTGAACCAATTGTCTCTTTCAAGTTTTTAGCTGTTGGTTTGCCAATCAAAAGTTTGTAATTTTGGCAAAGATAATCAATAATTGCCTCATCAAATTTATCCCCGGCTATTTTAAGATTATTAGCTCTAACTATTCCTCCTAAAGAAATCACAGAAATTTCTGTCGTTCCGCCACCGATATCAATTATTAAATTACCCTTAGCTTCTCTAATCGGCAAACGAGAGCCCAAAGCAATGCTTAAAGGCGACTCAATAAGATAAACTTTATTGACGCCAGCATCTTTAGC
>CALGBJ010000060.1 GCA_937877385.1 uncultured bacterium | reverse complement strand
AATTGCCAATTGCTAATTGCCAATTGCCCATCCAGCACCACTCTGGACGGTAGTCCAGAGTGGTGCTGGATGCTGTGCGGATGGTGGGATTTGAACCCACACAGGATAATTCCTACAGCGTCCTGAACGCTGCGCGTCTGCCAATTCCGCCACATCCGCCTATGACTAGAAATCTTTTTTAATTTTTCTTAAAAAACTATTTGCCAAGATATTTTCTTTATTCTTTTTTGCTAAATAAAAACTAAAAACAGCGTTAAAAATTGTCTGTTTGAGATAGTTTTCCAAATTTTTTCTGCCAAAATTTATTTGCCAGAAGCGGATATTTTCTGCTTGAAGATTTTTGAAAATTGCTTGGAGATGTTTTTTGAAAAGAGGATTTTTTTCATCTTCTTCTAAGAAAATGAGACCAACCTCTTTTTTGTTTTTTGACAAAGAAAGAAATTCGTTATGGACTGCTTCTGGTAAGCAGTTGCTAAAAGCCAAAAATTTTCCATCTTCATTCAAATGAATTTTTAAATGGTAAGCCAAAAAACTATTCTTGATTGAAGAGTAAATAAGAATGATTTTGCCAGAAAAATTTCGGCTTATTTTTTTGGCTTTCTTGATTATTTCTTCGATTTCCAAAGAAGGAATTTTAATTTCTTTTTCAATCAATTTTAATTCTTTAAAAATTGCCAATAAAAGAAAAAGTTGTTGCCAAAGAGAAAATCTTGGGCTAATTGTTTCCTCCAAAAGAAAGAAATCAATTTTTTCTTTTCGGAGTTTTTTACCGAGAAGAGAATTAACAGAAATAACAATTATTGGTAATTTCTTTCTTTTTGCTTCTTGTAAACAATTGAGGGTCTCTTTAGTTTTTCCAGAATAAGAGATTATTATAACTAAAATTTCTTTTTTTGGCAAGTTTTTTGGCAGAGAATAATCTTGGCAGAGAATTAAATCGACATCTTTTTTTAAGCCAATTTCTTCTTTGAGTGAAACAATCATTCTAGCTGCTAAACCTGAACCACCTAAGCCAACTAAAACAATTTTTTTGAAGTTTTCTTTTTTTAAGAAATCAAAAGAAACTTCTGGCAAAGATCTTTTTTCTTTGAAAAATTTTTTTACGAGTGATTCTAAATTTATCATTTTCTTATTTCTTTCAAATACCATTGGTTGGCTTGATTGAAAATTTCAAAAGGGTAATCTACTTTTTCAAGATTAATCCCTTTTAGGGAGCGAGGAACAAGAAAATAGAAATTTGGCGAGAAAAGAAAAATGGCTGGTTTTTCTTTAAGAAATATCTCTTGAAATTTAAGATAGTATTTCCTTCTTTCTTCCTTATCAAATGTTTGCCTAATTTTTTCGATTGCTTCATCTGCTTCTTCGTTGTCGAAAAGTGAAATGTTTAAACCCGGATCAAATTTCTGCGAGGAATGCCAGAAACCAAAAAGATCTGGTTGGAGATTCAGCATTTGGCCTATTAGAATTGCCTGATAATTTCTGGGAGCGATATTTTCTTCTTTTAAAAATTTCATTTCTTTTGTTTCTATCTTGATTTCAAAACCTATTTTTTGCCATTCTTCTCTTAAGATATTAGCCATTTGGAAAAATTCAGCTCCTTGAGGCATAACAATTTGAATTTCCAATTTTTCAGGAATTTTATCTTCTTCTCTTAATTTTTGGATAATTTCTTTGGCTTTTTCTAAATTAAAATTTTCTTTTTGAAATTCTTTGTCGTAACCTTCCATTCCTTCAATAAAAGGCGTGTTAACTAATTTTGCTTTTCCTCCGAAAACCTCATCAATAATTTTCTTTTTAGGTGTAGCCAGAGAAAGGGCTTCTCTTATTTCTGGGATATTTAGAATTTCTTCTTCTTGAGAATTGAAGAATATTCCATAAAAACGGGGAACAATTACTTGATAAATTTTTTTCTTGGAAAAATTTTCCTGACTATTTTTAGCTGAGAGATTGAAAAGAGAATCAATTTTTCCTTTCTTTAGGGCTTGATAGGCCTGTTGATAGTTTTGATAAAATTTAAAGTTAATTTCTTTTAAATAAGGTTTTTTGCCAAAGTAATTTTCGTTTGCTTTCAGAGAGCAAGAGACAATTCTGCCATTTTTGTCTTTTTGAAACTTTTCTACTTTAAATGGTCCAGCGCCGACAGGAAAAAAATTATATTCGGAAAGACGATAATTCTGGGGAGAAATTTCTTCCCAAATATGCTTAGGAATAATTTTTAAATTGGCTAAATTTCTTTCAAAAAAAGCATAAGGTTCTTTGAGAAAAAATTCTATAATTTGTTGGTCATAAACCTTAATAGTTATTCCCTGCCAAGAAGGTGAGAGGGGAGAGTTTGTTTCTGGGTCAGTGATTTTTTGAATGGTAAAAGCAATGTCGTCAGTAGTTATTTTTTTTCCGTCTTGCCAAAAAATGTTGTCTTTAAGAATAATTCTCAGAGAACGGCCATCTTCAAGAAAATACCATTCTTTAAGAATATCACTTTGATAATTTCCTTGCCCGTCAGTTTTGAGAAGGGAAGGATAAATTAAAGAGATAAGAGAAGATTCAGCATTATCGAAATTAGTTAAAATTGGATTAAGGGTAGTTATCTCGCCAACTAAGCCAAAGGTTATTTTTCCTCCAGGAAAAGGTTGAAGAGAGGTATGTTGGTAGTAAAAGGAAAGAAACAAAGAAAAAGAGGAAGCAAAAAAGACGATAATCAGAATAATAAGAATTTTTCTTTCTTTTGCTGAACAATTTTTCCAGAAGGAAAGATAATTTTCTTTTTGGAAGAGATTTCTGAGAGGAAGCATAAAAATTGAATT
>CALGBJ010000059.1 GCA_937877385.1 uncultured bacterium | reverse complement strand
AGAATAGAAAAAGTTAATTGAAAAATTTTCTTTTTTTTCATTTTTAATTTTTACTTATTTTTAATCTCTATTTATTCGACCTCTAATAAATTTTAAAAAAATAAAAAACTTTAGCAAATAGTTCTCCACAATGAGAAATGGAAAAATAGAGTTACTCTTATTTTCCATTTCAATCTAAAATCCACATCTAAAGTAAGCGCAAAGCGAGTTTATTTAAATCCCAAATCTCAAATTACAAATCCCAAACAAATTCAAATGACTAACCCTGAACCACGTAGGGTTCAGGGTTGCCCTGTACCCTTTAGTGGTACAGGGCAAAATTCTAAATTTCTTGTTTAAGGTTTAAGGTTAAAAGGTTAGGAAGCCAGTTTGGTGAAGGGGTTAGGAAGTTGGTGTTATTATCTATTTTGGTTTTTTGCTTGCATTTTGTTCCATATTTCTAACTTCCTAACCTAACTTCCATACCGGCTTCTTAACCCTCTAACTTTTTACCACCTACTTGATTGTTTGTAATTTGGGATTTGTGATTTGTAATTTTAATTACTTTTACGCTTTACGCTGTGGCTTTGCGCTTTGCGCTTTGAGTTTTGAGCTTAAATTTGTTGTTTGGAATTTAAATTTAAAAAATTCTAACTTTCTTTTTGAAAATTTCTCTATTTCTCAAAATTTCAAAAACCACCTCTCTTCCTTGGCAATTATTCAAAATTTTTTTAATAGTTGTTTGAGAATCAATTTTCTTATTATCAACCTTTAAAATTATATCGCCCTTCTCCAAACCAATAACTTGACCTAAAAAACCTTTCTTAACTTCTAAAACTAAAGCGCCAAAAGAAATTGATAAATTAAAGACGTTTTTTGTCTCCTCGTCTATTAAAACATACTGAATACCCAAAAGAGGTTTTTTTAAAAAGTTATTTTCTTGAATTTCTTTAATATCTTCCTTGACAAAATCTATTGGCAAAGCAAATCCAATATTTTCTGCTCCGTAAACAACTGCCGAATTAATACCGATTACTCTACCCTCCAAATCAATTAAGGGCCCACCAGAATTACCAGGATTAATAGCCGCGTCTGTTTGAATTAAACCATAAAGCTCTCTGTCAGCCTCCTCTTCTTGAGTAATAATATTTCGAGAAAGACCTGAAATAATTCCTCGAGAGACAGAATTAGGAAAAATACCCAAACTGTTGCCAACAGCAATGACTGTTTGGCCAAGAACTAAATTCTTACTACTTCCCAATTCGGCCGGTTTAATATTTTCTCTCCTCTTCACTTTCAAAAAAGCAATATCATTGAAATCATCAACGCCAATAATTTCGGCTTTTTCTTTTCTTTTAAAAAAATCAATAACCAAACAGCTTTCCCTTTCTGAACCAACAAGGTGTCTATCAGTAGCAATCAATTCTGGAGAAACAAAAAAGCCGGCACCGCCAATTGCTTTTCCTTTCTTTATTTCTGACAAATCAGAAAATTGATCTTCCTCTTTCTCGTAAACAATACTAACAACAGAAGGGATAATCTTTTTAATAGCCCTAATAGTTTTTTCTTCTATGTCCTCTGTCATTTATTTAATAATTTTTTCTTCTCTTATTAAAACTTCTCTTCTATTTCTTTAACTTTCTCTATTTGAAAATGAACCTTTTGGCATTTAAAAGAAGTAAAAAACGCCTGATTAAACTTTCTCAGTAAAAAAGTAAAAGAGAAACCAACCAAAGCAAAAAGAAGAAAAACAAAAATAAAAGAAATTAAGTAATAAATATTTTTCTCCCACCAACTTAATGCCTTTAAACCTCCTGTTTGATTCTCTTTATTGTTATTCATTTTTCCTTTTTTAAAAAAATAAGGCCGCTGCCAGATAAAATAATCTTTCCTTCTTTCTCCTCTTCTCTGCTTAAATTAAATTTCTCAATAGAAAAAAAGAAAGGCAATTTTTCTACTTCTTTAAAAAAATCTAAAATGCCTTCTTCTGAACCGACTAAAGAAAAATTAACAACAAAGGCCTTAAGGTGATTTTTTTCTTCTGTGCCTTTAAAATCAAAATTTACTTTTATATCCTTGCCAGAAGAAATTTCTTCTATTTTATGAGAAAGAAATAAAATATCGTCCTCAGAAGGCAAAAGAGAATTTAAAGACTGATAATATTTTTTGGCTTCCTTCTTCTCATTAGTTAAGGAAACAATATTTTCTAAAAGACATTGTTCTTCTCTGATTTTTCTTTGAGCTAAAGATAACTTCTTACTTGTTTCATTTAAAAGAGACATCAAAAAGAAAAGAATAGAAAACAAAAGAAGGACAATAAGAAAATAAAGCAAAGAATGTCTAAAAAAGAGAATCCACTTATAACTCTTCTTATTATTTATCGTCATTTTAATTATTATAAAAGATAAAATCCTTTTATGTCAAATTCTCTATTTCAATCTAAAATTTTAAATCTAACCCCGAACCATG
>CALGBJ010000058.1 GCA_937877385.1 uncultured bacterium | reverse complement strand
CTCTCTGGCCATATCTTAAACCATCAAACCTGGCTAAATTAGCACTAACTTCAGCCGGCATAATAATGTAATAGCAACTTAAAGCATATTGACTATGAGGCAGATTAATTTCCTTTATTTCAAATCCTTCTTTTTTGAAAAAATCAATCACTTCTTGAATTGATTTTTCAACTTCATTATCTAAACCTTTAAAGTATTCTTTAGGAAAACCTATTTTAATTTTTTTTAATTCTTTGCCTTGTTTCTCAAATTTTTTCAAATCAAGAGAAGTTGAATCATAATCATCCTGACCTTTTATTTTTTCAAAAAGTATCTCGGCATCCTTGACGGTTTTAGTTATTGGCCCAATTTGATCCAAAGAGGAAGCCATCGCAATCAAACCAAAACGAGAAACACTGCCATAAGTCGGTTTCAAGCCAACCACCCCACAAAAACTGGCGGGTTGACGAATAGAGCCACCAGTATCTGAACCTAAAGCCCAAATTACTTGACCGCTGGCAACGGCTGCGGCTGAACCACCAGAAGAACCACCCGGCACTCTCTCTAAATCCCAAGGGTTCTTAGTAATCTGAAAAGCCGAATTTTCGCAAGAAGAACCCATAGCAAACTCATCCATATTTGTCCGGCCAAGAAAAATCACTTCCTCTTTTCTTAATTTCTTAATAACTGTGGCATCATAAGCAGCCCGGTAATTCTCCAAAATCCTGGAAGCAGCCGAAGTTATTTTTCCTTTAATCAAAATATTGTCCTTAATAGCCCCGGGGGTACCGAATAAAAGAGAAGAAATTTCTTTATTTTCTAATTCTCTGATTTTTTCTTTAGTTTCTTGAGAAAAAAATTCTAAAAAAGCCCTGATTTCTTGGTCTTTTTTTTCTGAGTTTTTTAAAAATTCATCAATAATTTCAGACAAAGAAAATTCTTTCTTTTTTAGTCCTTGATGAAATTTTTCAATAGTCAATGAAAAAAGCATATTTATTGAAATTTTGTCCAGTACCACTAAAAGGGTACTGGATTAAAACCCAATACCACTAAAGGGTATTGGGCAACCCAGCCCAGTACCACTAAAGGTACTGGATTTC
>CALGBJ010000057.1 GCA_937877385.1 uncultured bacterium | reverse complement strand
ATTATTTTGGACAAAACAGCTCCAAAAATAGAAATTGAAGGGTTAAGGGCTTTTTATTTGACTGATGAGGAGATCATCCTAAAAGGTTCTGCTGAAAAAGAAGCCAGAGTCATTTTAGAAAGCGAGAAAGAATATATTTTTTCTCGAGCCGACCAAAAAGGAAGTTGGCAAATAAATTTAGGTCGGCTTTCTCCTGGTAGGTATTTTTTTCAAATCAACAGTCAAGATTTGGCTGGTAATTTAAGTTCATCTTTAGAAATTAGTTTTGAGGTTAAAGAGAAAAAAGTCGGCTTAATTGGCAGAATAAAAGAATTTTTTAAGAAAATTGGCAAGAAAGAAAAAGAAAAACCAATTGTCGTTATCCCTAAAGTTACTCCTTCTGTCTTTGAGGGGAAATGGAGTTTGCTTCCAGAAAAAGGGATTGAAGAGTTTGTCTTTGCTCCTTTGCCTAAAGAAATTCAATCTTTAACTGAAAAATTCCCAGAATTAAAAAGAACTTTTCAAAAAATTGGCTTAAAAAGATTCTCTGATATTCTTTCTCTAAAATCAGTTGAGCTTACTTTGCCAGGCCTAACTAAAAAAGTTGGCTTGCCTTTAGTTAAAATCCGACCAGGAAAATTTGCTTTACCTAAAGGGATTGCCTTAAAGGACATTCCTCTTTTTCTTAAAGAAAAAATACCACCTGAAGTTGTTTTTGTTAGAAGTTTAGATGAAAAAATTGACTTAGAATCAGTTTTTACTCTTGACCGAGAAGGAAAGATTCAAGAAAAAATTTCTTTGCTTGCCAGGGTGCCAATTAAATTGGTTGTCAAGCCAAAAGAAAAGGTCAAAAAAATTAAAGGTTATCTTATTTTCAAATCATCTGGAAATTTAAGTTATCAACAAGAGGAATTTAGACCAAGTTCTCAAACTTCAAACTTCAAATTTCAAGATCTCTTTGCTTCCCTAGTTTTTGCTCAGCCAATTTTAACTCAGCCAGCCAAGAAAGTAAAATACATTGCTTTAGAGGATAGTCAGTTTTCTTCATCAGAAGAATTTTCTCGAAACTTTGTCTCAGAAAAAAGGTTGGTTTTAAAAGAGTTTGAATATAAAGATCCTGATAAAGATAATATCTATACTGCTCAAATTTTTTCTCCTCAAGTAGCCGGCGAATATGAAATCGTTACTATTTTTGATTACCAAAATAAAGAAGTTGGTAAAAGAGAAAGTAAATTGATAGCTGTTGTTGATCCAGAAGGTTATGTCTATGAAAAAACTAAACAAGGCGAGTTAAGAGTTGAAGGAGCAA
>CALGBJ010000056.1 GCA_937877385.1 uncultured bacterium | reverse complement strand
TACATCTTTAGCAATTGGCAGTTGGCAGTTAGCTAAAAATGAAAAGCCCAAAATTAAGTAAATCTCAAAAATCAAAACTCGCCCTGTCATTCGACAAGGTGCCATATCAGATGATATGACAAAACTACAACTTAAAGCGCAAAACTTAAAAATAATCAAAGAAAATTCTAAAACCAAATTTAAATACGATCGTAATTAAATTTGAAATTTGGAAATCTTTCAAATAATTCCGATCGGAATTATTTGTGAATTTTTGTAAATTTGATCAAATTTAATTTCAAATTATTCTTTCAATTTTGTTTTTTCAAAATCAACAGGTATGACTGTCCAGTCTTTGGTTTCGGGATTGTATGAAACGATAATGTCCTTCGGATTCCAATCTTTCCGGATTATACTGCTTTGCTCATATTGTTGTTTTAATTCATCAACCTTAGCTTTAATTTTATCAATATGACTTTGAACATCTTTTTGGCCTAAATATTTTTGCAGGATTTCTGGTGTAATCTTTTTGAGAGGAATTCCTTCTATCTTTTCCATCAGGATATATCTGTTGCCACGGGCTTCGATTTTTGCGACCGGTCTTGGTCCAGGCAGTCCTTCCTGTTGAACTCTCTGCAAAATTTGAAATTCTTCAAATGGCTCACGACGGACTTTTGTAAGACTGATTCGTTTACTAACAAGAGATATTTCTGTTCCATCTTTTCTTTTTAAGACAATCTCTCTAACTCTGCTATTGTCATCGGTTGGCAGAACTCCATTTTCGAGAATAGGTCGCTCGGTGTCTCGTTGAAGATTTTTACCGCGTTTTTCTATTATCTCAACTGCATTTTTTTCGAGATCAGAAAAATCCAAGTCTTGAAAATCCTGCGTTGGCTCTGCGCGGAATGGTTGCGTAGGATCGTCCTCGTAAAAAACAAGTGGTTTACTGGCTTCTGGAACATCACCGACTATATCGCGAAAAATCTTCACGCCAGTTTCTCTATTTTGTCGCGCTGGATCAGGATTTTCTTTACGAAATTCCAGACCAAGCCGCCGAGCCAGTTCGCTAATTTTGCGGCGATACTGATGAGGAGTGAGATTTTCTCTACTATAATCAGAGGTTTTTAAATAGTCCGGTTCTAAACTAAGCATGTCTGGATTTTTGTAATCTTTAATTCTTGGTACCAGAAATTCGTTTTTGTTAATTTCTTTACTTTCATTCTTAGGTAGTTGTTCAAAATTTATTCTTTCCATATGATTAAAAAATTTTTTCTTAAAATTAATATAGTTCAAGCCGACCCGCTTCGCCGGAGTTTCAGCGAGACGGGTATTTTTACAGGTTCTTTGGCAGTTTTTAATAAGGAGCGTGGTGAGCCCGGCTATGGCGAGCGAGTTACCAATCGTTGGCTTTTTTTGCTAATTGCCAACTGCTAACTGCTAATTGCCTATCCAGCACCACTCTGGGCGGTAGCCCAGAGTGGTGCTGGATGCTGTGCCCTCGGCAGGAATCGAACCTGCATTTTAGGCTCCGCAAGCCTATGTTCTCTCCTTTGAACTACGAGGGCTTTTTTTAAAAACCGAAAAGATTCTCAAGATAATCAATCATTGATTCTTCTTCTTCTCCTTCTTTTTCTTCTAATTTTTGCCTCAGTAATTGGCGAATTTTTTCTCTATTTTCTTTATCTTTAGGTAATTTTATTTTTAAATCAAGAGAGAATTTATTTTTAGAGAAGAGACGAAGAAAAGGTTCCTTGCTTTTAGAAAAAGAAAATTTTTTAAAATTTTCCAAAAGATATTTCTTTTTATTAATTACGATACCATTTTCATCGAGAGAGCAATAAAAAATTGTCTGCCGTCCCCTTAAAAAATGGTAAAAGATAATAAAAATAATCAAGAGAAGGGAGAAAAATTTATTGTCTTTAAAATAAAAAAAGATACTTAAAAGAAAAAGAAGTAAAGAGAAAAGCCAACAAGAAAGACGGCAGACAACTTTTTTCTTTTTTACTCGCCAGTCAATTTTCATTTTAAAATTAAAGAATTTCTATTTTTACCTTCTTTATCCCAAAATTTTTGGCTTTTTCTTTAGAAGGCATCCAAATATCTATTCTTTTAGAAAAGCGGGGATGCATTCTGTCTTCTATTCGGAAGACCTTATCTCCGAAAAGAGAAGGAATTTTTATTAAAGTGCCAAAAGGCAGGAAATTTGAGGCGGCTACTCCTGGTCTAACTAAAGTACCGCTAGCCGTAATTAGAGGATCTTCATCTGTTTCGTCAGGGGAAGAAGAATAGGCAGTTACCAGAATATAGATAGTTTTTTTCGGAGAAAAGATCTGATTTTGGCTAATAAGTAAAGTATTTTCCAAATTATCTGAAGGAAATTGCTTTTCTAAAGAAACAATTTTTCCGGAAATATGAATTGGTGCTAAGAGAAATAAAGGCAAAATTAAGCCGACAATGACGAGTAAGGAGCATATAAGTGGTTTTGAGTCATCGCTAGTCATATTTTTATTTTTTTATTAAAAATGCCCTTGACTTCAAGGACATAATTATTTTACTTATTTTTCTTTTTTTGTCAAATTTTTTTGGGCTTCTTGTCAACAAAATTAAACCTCAATAATTACTGGCAGGACCATTGGCCTTCTCTGGGTTTTTTGATATAAAAATTCGCCTATTTTGTCTCGGAGATTGGCTTTAACATACGCCCAATTTTTAGTTCTTTCACGAGAGGCGGTTTTGGCAACAATTTCTTTAGTTAATTTTCTAACTTCGGCTAATAATTCTTTTGATTCTCTTAAATAAACAAATCCTCGAGAAATTATGTCTGGTGAGCCCTTGACTTTACCAATTTGACTATTGATAACAGCAATAATAACAAAAATGCCGTCTTTGGCTAAAATTTCTCTATCTCTTAAGACAATCTCGCCAACATCACCAACACCTAATCCGTCTACTAAAACATAATTTGCTGGCAAAAATTCTTTAGTAAGAAAAACTTCTTTTTTGGTCATTTTTACTATTTGGCCATTGGTTGGCAGGATAATTCTTTCTTGAGGAATGCCCATTTCTTTGGCTAAATTGCCAGCCATTTTAAGCATAGAAAAATGACCGTGAATAGGTAAAAAGTATTTTGGTTTAATCATTGAAATGAAAAGTTTAAGATCTTCTTGGTAGGCATGGCCAGAGGCATGAATATCCATCATTTTATAATGAAAAATATCAGCTCCTTGTCTAGCTAAAGAGTCCTTTAGATATTGGACGCTTCTTTCATTACCAGGAACAACCGAAGATGAGAGAATAACTAAATCCCCGGGCTGGATCTGAAAATATCTGTGTTCTTTGTTGGCGATTCTCATTAAGACGGCTTGATCTTCGCCTTGAGAGCCAGTGCAAATAATAGTTACTTTTTCAGGCGGTAAAGAATTGGCTTCTTTTGGCGAAATAAGGGTACGCTTTTTAATCGAAAGATAACCAAGTTGTCTGGCGACTTCCATATTTGTTTTCATACTGAAACCATCAATAACTACATAGCGGGAAAATTTTTCTGAAAGCCAAATTAATTGTTGAATTCTGGAAATCAAAGAAGCAAAAGTAGCGGCAATAATCCTTCCTTTGGCTTTTTCAAAGACCTTTTCCAGGTTTTCATAAATAATTTTTTCAGAAATTGAATGTCCAGGGTTTTCAGCGCCAGTAGAATCGGCTAAAAGCAATTTAATGCCTTTGGCTGAGAGAGAAATAATCTCTCGCGGGTCAAAAGGTTTATCACCAACTGGCTGGAAATCAAATTTAAAGTCACCTGAATGAATGATATTGCCTAAGGGAGTTTTTATAAAAAGGCCAAGATTGTCAGGGATGTTGTGATTTATATGGAAAGGGGTGACTTCAAAAATACCAATTTTTGTTTTTTTGCCTTGGTAGTTTTGATAAAAAAGATTAATGTTTAATTTGGGCAAATGAGGAAACTCTTCTTGTCTTTTTTTGATAATGGCTGAAGTTAAAGGAGAAGTGAAAATAGGCGGGTTGCCGAGTTTTTCTATAATATAAGGAATGGCGCCAATATGATCATAATGACCGTGAGTGATAATTATTCCTTTAATTCTTTCTTTATTGTTTGTTAAATATTCAATATTAGGAATAATATAATCAATGCCTGGAGTGTCTTCTTCAGGAAATTTTAAACCAGCATCAATGATGAGGATGTCACCTTTTTCCTGATTGTCTTTGATATGTTCAAGGAACATTAAATTCCGGCCAATTTCTTCTAAACCGCCCAAAGAACATATTCTAATTTCTTCTTCTCCTTTTTTTATTTTTTTAACAGGCATAATTA
>CALGBJ010000055.1 GCA_937877385.1 uncultured bacterium | reverse complement strand
TTTGTTCTAACTTTCAGACCCAGTTTTTTTTCTGCCTTCAATGATTTCTTGGCTAATGCTTACTGGTACTGGAGCGTAATGGCTAAATTCCATTATGAAAAATCCTCTCCCTTGAGTTAATGAGCGTAAAGAGGTGGCATAACCAAACATTTCGGCTAGAGGAACTTCTCCTTTTATTGTCCTCATTTTTCCTTTTTGATTTATTTCATTAACTCTTCCTCTTCTTGAGGAAAAATCGCCGGTGACTTCTCCTAAAAACTCTTCAGGAATAACTATTTCAGCTTTCATTATTGGTTCCAAGAGGATTGGTTTGGCTTTTTTAGCCGCTTCTTGAAAAGCAATTGAGCCAGCAATTTTGAAAGCAAAATCCGAAGAATCAACTTCATGAAAAGAACCATCATAAAGAGTAACTTTGGTGTCAACTACTGGATAGCCAGCCAGAATTCCTTTTTCCATTGCTTCTCTTACTCCTTTGTCGACGGCCGGAATAAATTCAGAAGGAATAATTCCTCCTTTAATAGCATCAACGAATTCATAACCTTTACCTCTTTCTAAAGGTTCAATTCTTAACCAAACATCTCCATATTGTCCTCGACCGCCGCTTTGCCTGATGTATTTTCCTTGGGCTTCAGCCATTTGGGAGATTGTCTCTTTATAAGCCACTTGAGGTCTGCCCAGAGAAACATTTAATTTAAATTCTCTTCTCATTCTTTCTACTAAAACTTCTAAATGAAGTTCACCCATTCCAGAAACAATGGTTTCCCCAGTTTCTTCGTCGTATTTGAATTTGAAAGTTGGATCTTCTTGGCTTAAGCGATGGAGGGTAATAGCCATTTTTTCTTGGTCGGCTTTAGTTTCTGGTTCTATTCGGGCTGAGATAACTGGTTCAGGAACTTCTATTTTTTCTAAAATAATTGGCTGATCGGCATCGCAAAGAGTATCGCCGGTTTTAGTGTTTTTTAAACCAACAACGGCAGCGATATCTCCAGTTCTGACTTCTTCAATTTCTTGGCGATGATTGGCATGCATTCTAATTAATCTGCCTATTCTTTCTTTTTCTTGACTATTGGCATTCAAAATATAACTTCCTTTCTTGAGAACACCTGAATAAACTCGGAAATAAGTTAGAGTACCGACATAAGGATCTGTTTGAATTTTAAAAGCCAAAGCAGCGAAGGGTTGATTGTCATCAACCTTCCTTTCTTCTTCTTTGCCAGTTTTAGGATTAAATCCCTTGACTGGAGGCATATCTAAAGGGGAAGGCAGGTAGTAAACAACCGCATCTAGGACTGGCTGGACGCCTTTATTCTTAAGCGCCGAGCCGCAGAAGACAGGTACTATTTTATAATTAACAACTAATTCTCTTAATTTTTTTCTGATTTTTTCTAAAGGAATTTCCTTTTTTTCTAAGTAAAGTTCCATAATTTCTTCATCCTCTTCGGCAATTTTTTCTAAGAGTTCCTCTCTTTTTTTGCTTGCTTCTTCTTGAAAATCTTGAGGAATTTCTTCTTTGACAATTTTTTCTCCTTTATCGCCAGCGAATTTAATAGCTTTCATTTCTAATAAATCAATTACTCCTTGAAAGTTTTCTTCTGAGCCAATAGGAATTTGCATGGCTACGGCATTCGGTGTCAATCTCTCTTTAATTGATTTAAATGAATAGTCAAAATTGGCTCCCATTCGGTCGAGTTTATTGATGAAGGCTAGGCGAGGAACTTTGTATTTATCTGCTTGACGCCAGACAGTTTCTGATTGCGACTCTACTCCGGCTACCCCGTCAAAAACAATGACGGCTCCGTCAAGAATTCTTAGCGACCTTTCTACTTCAACAGTAAAATCAACATGGCCTGGAGTATCAATGATATTAAGCCAGTATTTATTTTCCTCGCTTATTTCTTCTGAAATTGGCGTCCAAAAAACTGTTGTTGAAGCCGAAGTAATGGTAATCCCTCTTTCTTTTTCTTGGTCCATCCAGTCCATTGTTGCTTGGCCTTCGTGAACTTCACCGATTTTGTGAGAAACGCCAGTATAATAAAGAACCCTTTCGGTAAAGGTAGTTTTGCCAGCGTCGATATGGGCAATAATCCCTATATTTCTTATTTTTTCTATTGGATAAGTTCTAGCCATAATTGTTTTTATTTTGAATTTCCAAGTATTTAAGCTCAAAGCTCAAAGCGCAAAGCGCAAAGCTATAGCG
>CALGBJ010000054.1 GCA_937877385.1 uncultured bacterium | reverse complement strand
TCTTTTAAGGTAAACTTTCCAGTAATTTGGGCTTTGCCATTAGGAATAACTTCTTGGACGACTGGGATAGAAATTGGTGCGCCGTCCAAATAAATAGCGATTTTCTTGTGAAGATTTTCCGAGGTTAATTTCTTAAAAATTTCTGCTCCTTCTTTGTTAAATTCTAAAGTGACTTTTGGTTCAAGGGTTGTTTGGTCAATTTCAACATTGGCTTTTTTGAGATAGCGACCGTCAAGTTTTGTTCTTTTGAAATAAGGATCTTCATTCAACCTTTCTCCTTTTTTCTGGGCTTCTAAAATTTCATTTCTTTCTTTTTCGCTTCTTTCAGTTTTAAATTCTAAATAGGGAGTAGAACCAATCATCTCGATGGCTTGATTGATGTCTTTGACGCCGGCTAGTTCAACTATTAATCGCCATTCATCTTTGCCTTCTTTGGCAATTTGAACTCTTGGTTCGCTGATGCCAAAAAGATTAACCCTTCTTTCAATCACATCTCTTAGTCCGTTCATTGCCTTTTTTCTTTCGGCGGCTGGAATTTTGCTTAAATCTGCTTTATAAGAAAGCAAGGTTCCTCCAGCGATATCTAAACCAAGATGGAATTTTTTCTCTGGGATGCGAATTAAACCCAAATGAGTTTTGTCTGATAACCAGTTAAGACCCTTATTAAAAGGTGAAGGAAAAACAAAGATAATTGAAAAAATACCTAAAAATATAAGAATGACAAAAAAAATTTTGCTGTGTTTAGCAATCATTGTTGTTCTTTATTTTGACTTGAAGTTGAATTAGTTAAAGGCGTTTGAGAGAATTCTGTTTGCTCGGCTGAGAGATTTTCTTTTTTAATTTCTTCTTTCTTTTTCTTTTGGCCGCCACCGGTAAAAATTGGCGTGTAGAGAATAATGGTTGTTAAAGTTACTAAAATGACCACCGAATAAAGAATGATTTTTTTTATTTTTTCTCTTTTTCTTTTAGTCATTTTTACCAGTTGCTATTTTAATTTAAAATTATTTTCCTTGTCAAATTTGTTTTATCTGACTACTTCAAAATTTTGGATTTTAAGGAGAACTTTTGGATAATCAATCAGTTTCTTGCTTGTTGATTCAATTTCTTGAATTAAAATTTCTAAGGCCTTTTGAAATTGCTTATCTTCCGGAGAGCCAAGTT
>CALGBJ010000053.1 GCA_937877385.1 uncultured bacterium | reverse complement strand
GTTAAGGAAAATTTTGCCAAAGAAAGTTTGAAAGCCCAAATGCAGTTAGCTGACCGGGAGAAAATTCCTTTTGTTCTTATTTTGGGCCAGAAAGAGGTTTTTTCCCAAACTATTATTTTCAAAGATATGGAGACTGGTGTCCAGGAGGAAATTCCTTTGAAAAAACTAATTCCTGTTTTAAAGAAAAGATTAAAAAAATGAATTGTTTATTTTGCCAAATTGCTAGAAAAGAGATTCCAGCAAAAATTATCAAGGAGACCGAAAATTCCCTGGCTTTTTTAGATATTAATCCTGTCAGTCCTGGTCATTGCTTGGTTATTCCCAAAAAGCATTATGCTGATCTTTTGGAATTGCCTGATGACCAGTTATTAGATTTTTTTAAGACAGTTAAAGAAGTAGTTCGCCTCTTAAAAGACAAACTTAATCCCGATGGTTTCAATATCGGTTGTAATAATGGTCGGTCGGCTGGTCAGGTTATTGACCATCTTCATTTTAACATTATTACTCGTTACCAAAATGATGGTGGTAAGGACATTCAGAGTATTGTTTCTAATCCGCCCAAAGAAAGTTTGGAAGAAATTTATCAAAAATTAACAAATTAAATTATGACTATTGAAGTTTACAAAAAACCAAAAGAGAGTACAGCTTCGCTTGTTAAAAGGTTTAATCAGCGAGTTCTTGGTAGTGGTCTCATCATTGAAGTTAAAAAAAGAATGTTCTATCAGAAAAAAGAGAATAAAAGGGCTAAAAGAGAAAAAGCCCTTTACCGAGAAAAGAAGAGGAGAGAATACGAAGAAAAGAAAAGAAAAAATTTATTTTGATTTATGCCGATAGAGATTTTAAGTCAGGGTAAAAAAAATTATTGTTTTGAGAAAAAAATCCTTTATCTTGCTAGAAAAATTAGCAAAGTTCTTGGTTTAAAAAACGAGAGGATTGTTATTAATCTTTTGCCACCCAAAGAGTTTTCTGAAATCTATTTTTTTTTAAGAAAAGAAAGCCGAGAAGTGGAATTTTAAGTTTTTCTTATCAGCAGAGCGATTTTCTTTGGCCTAAAAAGGAAAAAGTTTTTGGCGAGATATATCTTTGTTTAGAACTTATTTTCAGAAAAAGAAAGCCAGCTAAGGAAGAAGAGATTTTGAAAAAACTCTTAATTCATAGTTTCTTACACCTTTTAGGTTATCATCATCAGACAGAGAGCGCTTGGCGAAAAATGGAGAAGAAAGAAAAAGAAATTTTAGAAAAAGTTTAAAAGATTATGAGGAGAAAAAGAGAAAATTTAATAGTAGCGGTTGATTTAGGTTCAGCTTCGGCTAAAGCGATAGCTGCTTCTTTAAATAAAAACTTTCAGCCAAGAATCCTTGCCGCTTGTCAGATTCCTTCAGCCGGTTTGAGAAGAGGAGTGGTAACTGACTTAGAAGAATGTTCTTTGTCTATTGTCAATCTTTTGAATGAGCTTCAAGGAAAAATAAATTCTCCAATAAAGGAGATTTATCTTAATTTTAACGGCCAGGATGTTAACATTCATCCTTCAAGAGGAGTAACAGCCGTGGCTAGGGCTGATGGGGAGATAACTCAAGATGATTTACTTCGAGCCCTAAAAAATTCCCAAAACATTAATTTGCCAGCTAACCGAAGTGTTCTCCATTTGATAGATTTAGAATATTTTGTTGATGGTATTGGCGGTATTCATGACCCTAAAGGGATGAACGGTATTCGTTTAGAAGTAGAAAGTTTGGTGGTTAGTTGCTTTAACCCTTGGCGAAAAAATTTAATCAAGTGCGTTCAGGAATTGGCCGGTTATCGGGTGGTCGAAATGGTTTATTCTCCTCTTCTTTCTTCTCTTTCTACTCTTTCTAAAAATCAAAAAGAACTTGGTGTTTTGGTTTTAGATTTAGGCGGAGAGACAACTAATTTGGCTGTTGTTCAAGAAAACAAACTTTTGACTTTAAAGACGATTCCTTTGGGTGGCGAGCATATTACTAATGATATTGCTTTGGCTTTAAGAATTCCAACAAAGATAGCCAAAGAAGTTAAAATTCATTACGGTTCGGCTTCTTCTAAAAATATTTCTAAAAAAGAAACAGTTAATCTTAACGAATTTGATCCTTCTTTAGAAGAAGAAATTTCTCGGAAGTATTTAGCCCAGATTATTGAAGCTAGGCTGGAAGAAATTTTTGATTTAGTTAATCAGGAAATAAAAAAAATTGGCAAGCAGGCGAATTTGCCTGGTGGTGTAGTTCTGGTTGGCGGCGGAGCTAAATTGCCTTCTATTTTAGAATTTAGCCGCGATTATCTTAAAATGACCAGCCAGATTGGTTTTGCCAGTAATTTTTCTCCAGAATCCCTTTGGAGCGAGAAAGAGAGAGAAATTTTAGAAGACCCTCTCTGGGTAAATGCCAGCGGTTTAGTTCTTTGGGCGATTAATTCAGGAATTAAAAGTGGCAGCACTCCTTTAATAGAAAGTGAAACCCTAACCAATAAAATCAAGAAATTTTTCAAATCATTTATTCCTTGATAAAATATATTCTATGCCTCAATTAAAACCTGATTTTCAAACTTTTGTTAAAATTAAAGTAATTGGTGTTGGTGGTGCTGGCGGTAATGCTATTACCCGAATGCAGACCGGTCAAAGAATTAGAGGGGTTGAATTTTTGGCTATCAATACTGATACCCAAGATCTTCACCATACTCTGGCTAGGCAGAAACTTCATATTGGCCGGCATTTAACTTATGGTCTTGGTACCGGGATGAATCCGGAATTAGGTCGTCAGGCGGCTGAAGAAGCCAAAGATGAAATAGCCAGAAGTCTAAAAGGTTCAGAAATGGTTTTTATTACTGCTGGTATGGGTGGTGGGACTGGTACCGGTGCCTCACCAGTGGTTGCCCAAATTGCTAAAGATTTGGGTTGCCTGACCTTAGCTGTTGTTACCAAGCCGTTTGTTTTTGAGGGATTGCAAAGGGAAAGAATTGCTCAAGAAGGAATTTTGAATCTTAAAGAGATAGTTGACTCTTTGATTGTTATTAAAAATGATAAAATTTTTTCTTTAATAGATAAAGA
>CALGBJ010000052.1 GCA_937877385.1 uncultured bacterium | reverse complement strand
TTTTTAATTTCTCTTTTTAACTCTTTTAAAGAAAGCCATTTATAATTTTTAACTTCTCTAAAATTTGGCTTTGGCTTACCATCAAAAATTCCCCAAAAAAGACAATCGTATTCATTTTCAATTAAATCATTAACTTTGGCTTTGTAGAAAAAACAGGTTAGTTTTTTTAATTGACAGATAAAACCCATTTCTTCCTTTAATCTTCTTTTAGCCGCCTGAAGAAATGTCTCACCTGGCAAAGGATGACCATCAACGGTATTACTCCACAAGAGAGGAGAATGGTACTTTCTCTTGGCTCTTTGCTGAAGAAGAAGTTTTCCTTGAGAATTAAAAATAAAAACAGAAAATGCCCGATGGAGTTTGCCTTCTTGATGAACTTTAATTTTTTCGCCAAAGCCAATTTTCCTGTTTTTTCTATCAATTAAAACAACTAAATTTTTTTTCATCTTTCAAAGATATCTTAAATACTTCAAAAAGTCAAAATATTTATAGATATTTGTTGATATTTAGCGTAAAGCGCAAAACGCAAAACGCAAAGCTACAACTTAAAGCGCAAAACTATTAAAAATCCAACCCAGAACCACTAAAGGGTTTTGGAAATCCCGCATCCTTTAGTGGTGCGGGGCTGGGTTGCCCAATACCCTTTAGTGGTATTGGGCAAAATGCCCACCCCCTCCTTACTCCTCCCCCGCCAAAATTTTCACTTCGTGAAAACTTAGGCGGGGGAGGAAATTAGGAGGTAGTCCCCTTAATTCCTCCCCCTTCCTCTGGGAGGGGGAGGAATTAGGTGGGGGAGGGATATTCTTTTAGAATTTGGAATTTAGAATTTGGAATTTGTTTGGAATTTGTAATTTGTAATTTGGGATTTTAAAGTTGTAGTTTTAAGCTTTAAGCTTTGGCTTTACGCTTTGCGCTTTGAGCTTTACGCTTTTCTCTTGTATTATTTGCCAAAAGAAAATTTCCTAAGTATAATCAAATTAAAAATGATTTTGGTCTTAAATTGCGGTTCACAATCAGTTAAATGGAAAATTTTTAAAAGAAATTTAGAACCAGTTCTCTCTGGAAAAAGAGAATATTTTAAAAAAGAAAAGGTTAAGAAAATCCTTGAAGAAGAATTAAAAAAAATAAAAAATTACCATTTCGAAATTAATTTTGTTGCTCACCGAGTAGTTCATGGCGGAAAATACTTTCAACCAACAATCATTAACAGTCAGGTTATTAGAGAAATAGAAAAATTCTCTGAAGTCGCTCCTCTTCATAATCCTTTTGAAATTTTAGGCATTAAGGTATCGCAAAAAATTTTTCAAAAAGCCAAACAAATTGCCGTTTTTGACACAGAATTTTTTAAAAACTTGCCAGAAGTCTCTAAAATTTATCCCTTACCGAAAAAAATTAAAGAAAAGTATCTTTTAAGAAGATTCGGCTTTCATGGCTTATCTCATAAATACCTAACTTATAAGGCCTCAGAAATTCTAAAAAAACCTTTAAAAAAAATAAATTTAATTACCCTTCACCTTGGCGGTGGCGCTTCAATAACAGCCATTAAAAATGGCCAGCCAATTGAAACTTCGATGGGCTTTACCCCTTTAGCCGGCCTCTTAATGACTACTCGCTCAGGCGATATCGATCCTGGCTTAGTTTTATTTTTAGTTAAAAAAATTGGTTTAGAAAAAACTGAAAAAATTTTGAATTTTGAAAGTGGCTTGAAAGCAATCAGCGGCTACGCTGACTTCCGAAAGATCTTAGTCGGCCAAGAAGAAAAATCTAAATTGGCTTTGGAGATTTTTGTTTGGCAAATAAAAAAATATCTTGGTGCTTATTATGAAATTCTTAATGGCAAAGTCGACGGAATAGTTTTCTCCGGCGCTATTGGCGCTGGCTTGCCAAAAACAAGAAAATTAATTTTAAAAAATTTAACTTTTCTTAAAAAAACAAAAATTTTAGCCATCAAAACAAACGAAGCCTATCAAATCGCTAAAGAAATAAAAGAAAACTTTGATATTTAAGATGTACTATCCAATCGATTCGGTAACGAAATGAAAAAATAGTTTTCTAAAGCTGTTTGGGCAAGTAGACCCTCCCCCACCTATTTCCTCCCCTCCGACATAAGTCGGAGGAGGGGGAGGATTAAGGAGGGGGAGGGGGATAATAACAATCAAATCGTTACCAAATTGGTTAGCAATTACATTTAAGAGAACTTTCTCTTTACTTTTATTGCTTTCTGGCTTACAATTTAGTTGACTATGAAAAAAATTTTTAAAAAAGGAGAAATTTTGCCTTTAATCGGCAACGAGGGTATAGTCGTTGGCGCTTTAGAAGCTAGCGTTCAAAGTGTTTTTACTTATCCAGGTACACCGGCCTCGGAAATCGGCAATCTTTTTTACAAAATAAAGGAAAACTATGGAATTTATATGGAATATTCTACTAACGAAATAGTTGCTTTAGAGAGCGGCGCTGGCACTGCTTTTGCCGGTTTAAAAACTTTAGTAGCAATGAAGCACTTTGGCGCTAATGTTGCCCTTGACGCTCTAATCCCTTTAGCCCACACCAAGCCAAGAGGAGGAATGGTTATTGTCATTGCCGATGATCCAAGTTGTCATTCTTCAGCCCAATCAGAACAGGATTCACGAATCCTCTGGCAAAATCTCTATTTGCCAATTTTAGAGCCATCCACACCAGGTGAAGCCAAGGAATTTACTAAAATCGCCTTTACTCTTTCAGAAACTTTTCAAAAACCAGTTATTATCAGAACAACGACTAGGGTCTCTCATCAAGGCGGACCAGTTAAAATAGGCCAAATAAAAATTCAAAAGAAAAAAGGAGTTTTTAAAAAAGAAAAGGAGAGATTTGACACTATGCCGCCTTTTGTTTTAAAGCAGAAGGCAGATCTAATCTCTCTTAAAGAAAAAATAGAAAAATATCTTGAAAAAATAGGCCTTAATAAAATTTCTCCTGGCAAAATAAAAGAAATCGGGGCTATTACCAGCGGCGTCAGCCATTTATATCTTTTAGAGTCCTTGAAAAAATTTAACATCTCCTTGCCAATTTTAAAAATTGATTCTTTCTACCCCCTGCCTTCAAAAAAAATAATCAACTTTTTAAGAAAGAAAAAGAAAATTATTGTCGCCGAAGAAATAATTGATTTGATTGAAAGAGAAGTAAAAATCTTATCTAAAGAAGTTAATCCTCAAGTAAAAATTCTTGGGAAAGATATTGTTGGTCTGGTCGGCGAAATGAATACTGAAAAAACTTCTCTACTTTTAACCGAGGCCTTGAAGTTAAAATATCAAAGAACTCCAAAGAGGAAAATTAAGCTACCAGTCAAAAGAACACCTCGCTTTTGTCCCGGCTGTCCCTATTGGTCAATTTTCAATGCTTTAGCCAAAGAAATAAAAAAAGAAAAAGTTGTTTTTACTGGCGACATTGGCTGTTACATGATTGGCTACTTTCCCCCTTTTGAGATGCAAGACACTTCACTTTGTATGGGCTCTTCACTTGGTTTAGCCCACGGGATTGATAAATCTACCAAACAAAAAGTTATTGCTTTTATTGGCGACTCAACTTTCTTCCATGCTAGCTTGCCAAATATTATCAATATTGTTAACAACCAAAGCAATCCGCTAATTATTATTTTTGACAACCAAATTACAGCAATGACTGGCCGTCAACCCCACCCAGGCACCCCTTTAAAATACAAAACTCACGATGGCAAAAAGGAAATAAAAATTGAAAAAATTTTAACTGCTTTAGGAATAGAAAATCTAACTATTTTAGACCCAATCAAAGAGAATCAACTTTTAAGAGAAAAAATCAGAGAGTTTTTAAAAGAAGACAAATTAAAGGTTGTCATTTGCCGTCACCCTTGTCGATATGTTAATGCTTTAGAAAAAGCAAAATTAAGATATTAAAATGAATATTCTTTTAACCGGTATTGGTGGACAAGGCATAATTACTTTAAAAAAAGTTCTCTCTTATGCAGTTTTAAAAGAGGGAAAGTTTTTTCGCTCCTCAGAATTGCATGGTCTTTCCCAAAAAGGAGGCGAAGTTTTAGTTCACTTTAGAATTGCCGACCAAGAAATTTTCTCTCCTTTGATTGAAAAAGGCGGAGCAGATTTAATTATTTCTTTAGACCTTCACCAAGCAAGCCGAGTAGTTGATTTTGCTTCTAAAAAAACAATTTTTATAGTTGATAATTCTTTTTCGCCTTTCTTCCAGCTTAAAAAATTTAGTCAAAGCGACTTCTTAAAAATCGCCTCTCCTTTTAGTAAGAAAATCTTTATTCTTGAGGCTAGTAAAATCTGCCAAGAAAAATTAGACAGCGATGTTTATAAAGGAACTGCCTTATTGGGCTTTGCTTGTTTTCAAAAAATTATTCCCTTAAAAGAAAAATCAATGACTTGGGCCTTAAAAAAAGTCTTCCCGGCTGATTTATTCCAAAAGAATAAAAAAGCTTTCCTTTTAGGTAAAACTCTTTAAGAAATATGAAAAAAAATAAAATTATTTTATTAGTCATAATCGTTCTTATTCTTTTTTCTTCCTTTCTTTTCCTTTTTAATCAAAAGAAAAAAATTAGAATTGTTCCAGAAAAAGAAGAAAATAAAGAAGAACCAGAGAAAGAAAAAGCAATTTCTCAAATTGAAAGAATTTTTCAACCAATAGATAAAATAGAGGACAAACAATCAAGCGAAGAAGAAAATTTTTATCAGAGAATTTTTCTTTCAGAAGGAGAAAAAAAGCCAGAAGATTTTAATAACAACTACACCCAATATCTAGGTTATCAGATTTTTCAAAATCTAAAAAAATCTGCCAACCCTCAAGAATTTCTTTCCCAAGGAAAAATTTCCGAGAACGTCCAAAAAGAAATCTCCCGAATAGAAGAAGAATTTGATTTAAATAAAAAGAAATTTAAATTAGAAGATTTAAAAATTATTCTCAAGAAATCAACTTCAACTGTCAAAAAATTTGACCAAGATTTTGTTAAAATTGCTCAAGAAAGTGGTTTAACTAAAAATCTACCTTCTTTGGCTTTAGAAAAATTTGCTCAAGATAAAGACACTTCAGCTTTAGAAAAAACTATCAACTCAATTGATAAATTTTTAGAAAAAGCCACCACTATAGATGTACCCTTAGGTTATCAAGAGATTTATCTTGAATATCTTAACACCCTTTCTCTTTCTAACGAAATCTACCGAGCAATAGTTAATTATAAAAAGGACCCACTAAAAGCTATTGTCGCTCTTAATTCTCTTGAGAAAATCGGCAAGAAAATTGAAGCCATCGCTCTTCTTTTTAAAGAAAAATTTTCCGAAGATTTAGGAGAAAATTTCTAAAAGAAAATTTCTAAAGATGTAATTGCTAACCAATTTGGTAACGGTTTAATTGTTATTATTCCCCTCCCCCTCCTTACTCCTCCCCCTCCTCCGACTTATGTCGGAGGGGAGGAAATAGGTGGGGGAGGGTCTACTTACCCAAATAACTTTAGAAAACTATTTTTCATTTCGTTACCGAATTGATTGGATAGTACATCTAAAGATATTGAAAAAGACATTAAAAAATAAATAAGGAGGTGAAATTAAATGATAGGAATAGAAAAAATAATAGAAAAAGCCAAAAGAGATAAAAAAGTAATGGAAAGTCTGATTGATTCTTGTCAAGAAAAAATTAGAAAATTCTCTTTGCCCTATCTGAATCGTTGCCTTGATAAACATGAAAGAGAAGATCTCGTTTCGGCAGCGAATTTGGGATTTCTTAAAGCAGTGAAAAAATACAATGCCAGGAAAGGAAATTTTTTCTCTTATGCTAAATTGTGGATTAAAGCGGAAATAATAAAAGCAATCAGGGACAACCTGCCTCTCTGTGTTTCTCATAGTTATTACTCTAAATTTAAAAAAGAAAAAAGTGAAGAAAAATTATTCTCGGTAATTTCATCAGACAAATTCCTTTTAGAAAAGAAAGTGGACAAAGAGCTGGCACTTACTGAGACAAAAATTGAAACTTTGTTATTGGTCAAGCAAATCCAAGAAATTGCCCAAGAAATCCTTACTCCGAGACAAAAAGAAGCTTTCTTTCTCTATTTAAAAGGCAACTCTTCTATTGAAATTGCTCGAGAAGTAGGATTGAGCCGGCAAAGAATCAATCAACTAATAAATGCTTCGGTAAAAAAAATAAAAAAGAAAACAAAAACCCCTTAAAAAGGGGTTTTTTGTTGAAATCTCTTGAAAAAATATCTTATTCGGTTATTATTATTTTTAAATAAAGAAAATATGACTAATATCTTTCAAACTTTTTTAAATTATCAATTTTTAGGCAATAGCGGAAAAAGCTATTTAACCTCTCTGTTAATTTTTTTAATTCTTTTGGTTGTCTTAAGAATTTTTCGGCAAAAAATTTTCTTTCATCTTAAAGAAAGAGCCAAAAAAACTAAAACCGAAATAGATGATATTTTAATAGAAATTATTGAAGGAGTAAAACCGCCTTTTTATTTTTTCATCTCTCTTTATTTTGCTTTATATTCTTTAAAAATTCCAGAGAAATTTCAAAAAATAATTAATAGTTTATTCATTTTAATAATTGTCTATCAGATTATTAAATCATTTCACATCTCCCTAAATAGAATAAGCGAAAAAATTGCTCAAAAAGAAGAAGGTAAGGAAAAACTCAAAAAAGAGGCCTCTCTAAAAGGACTATTCTTCTTAATAAAAATCGTTATTTGGACAATAGCTGCTTTAATTATTCTTTCAAGTTGGGGAATAAACGTTAACTCTCTAATTGCTGGTTTAGGTATTGGCGGTATCGCTGTCGCTTTAGCTATTCAAAATATTTTAGGCGATATTTTTAGTTCTTTTTCTTTAATTTTTGACAAACCATTTGAAATCGGTGACTTCATCGTTGTTGGTTCAAATAATGGTATTGTCAAAAAAATAGGCATCAAAACAACCAGAATTCAAACCCTTCAAGGAGAAGAACTGATAATTTCTAACAAAGAACTTACTGAAAGCCGCATCCAAAATTTTGGCAGAATGAGAGAAAGAAGAATCCAATTCAATTTTGGCGTTTGTTATGAGACACCTTTGGAAAAATTAAAGAAAATACCGGAAATAGTTAAAGAAATCATCACTAATATTGAAAAAACTCGTTTGGATAGAGTTCATTTTAAAGAATTTGGTGATTCGGCTTTAATTTTTGAGGTTGTTTATTATATCCTTAGCCCGGACTATTCAGAATATATGAACATCCAGCAAAAAATCAATTTTGCCTTAAAGGAATCTTTTGAAAAAGAAAAAATAGAATTTGCCTATCCAACTCAAACTATTTATCTGGCTAAAACCAACCAATGAAAAAGAAACTCTTGGTCATCTTTGGGCCAACTGGCTCAGGAAAATCTGACTTGGCAGTAATTTTATCTAAAAAATTTAAAGGCGAAGTTATCTCAGCCGACTCAAGACAAGTTTACCGACATCTAGATATTGGCACCGGCAAAATCACTAAAAAAGAGATGAAAGGAATTCCTCATCATCTCTTAAGTTTTGTTTCTCCTAAAAGAATTTTCACGGTCAAAGAATTTAGAGAAAAGGCCTTAAAAATTATTGAAAAGATTCATCAAAAAAACAAACTGCCAATCCTTTGCGGCGGCAGCAATTTTTGGATCCAAGTTGTAGCCGATGGTTTGAAATTTCCGGAAGTCAAGCCGGATTACAAATTAAGAGAAAAATTAGCTAAACTTTCATCTCAAGAGCTTTATTTAATGCTTCAAAAATTAGACAAGAAAAGAGCCAAAACTATTGAACCAAAAAATAAAAGAAGATTAATTAGAGCCATTGAGATTATTAAAAAAACTAAAAAAAACATTCCCAAAATAGGATTTACAAAAAACTTTGATACTTTGAAAATCGCTCTCTTTTTGGAAAAAGAGGAATTAGAAAAAAGGATTGAAAAAAGATTGAACGAATGGCTTAAAAAAGGACTTCTAGAGGAAGTCAAAAAACTTAGAAAAATGAAGGTTAGCTGGCGAAGGATAGAAGGTTTTGGTTTAGAATACAAATGGCTATCTCTTTATTTGCGAGGAAAAATAAACTATCAGGAAATGAAAGAAAAATCTTTACGCTCTATTATTAAATATTCAAAAAAACAACTTTCCTGGTTAAGGAACAAAGAAAAAGATGTTGTTTGGCTTGATGTTTCTAAGAAGAACTGGCAGAAAAAGGTTGAAAAAATGGTCGCTCTATGGCTATCAAAAAAAGAAGAAAAAAGGAAAAAAGAAGGGCTTTCAACTCTGAAGGGAAGGAGAAAAAGGAAAGAGTTAAAGATATCTCTAAAAGGAAAAAGCTCAAAAAAAATCTCTTGAAAAAATTTTCTTTAGGTAGCAAAAAATAGAGAAAAAAGAAAAGAAAGAACAAGAAAGAAAGAAAATTCAGCCACCAATGGTGAATTTTAAAGGAAAAGAAAAAAAGAGAAGACAGAAAAAAGAAAGAAAGAAGAAAAAACTTCTTAAAATTTTCTCTTAAAATAAAATCTCCTTCTTCTTTGAATAAATAAAGCAAAATTGAATAAAGTAAACTAAAAAAGAGAAAAAGAAAAGAAAGGAGGAAGGAAGAAGAATAAAGATGACTTAAAGCAAAGAACCAAAATAAAAGAAGGAGAGCCAAAAAAATTTTTTTAAAACTTTTAGTAATTCTTAAAAAATTAGCAAAAGAAAAAAGAAACCAAAGCGACCAAGCCCACCAAGCAAAATGAGAAGATAAAACAACTTCCAATAAAATGAAAAAGAAAAGAAAAGACATTAACAAAAAACAATTCTTCCTTTAGAAAATTTAACTTTCACTTTTTGACCTCTTCTTATTTGGCCAGTCAAAATTTTATCAGCAAAAGGATTAAGAATTACCTTTTCAATAAATCTCTTTAACGGCCTAGCACCAAACTCCTTAGAAAAACCTTTTTCTAACAAAAACTTCTTAGCTTCGGAACTAAGCTCCATTTTAATCCCCCTTTCTGCCAACCTCCTTTTGGCTTCTTCTAATTGAATTTCTAAAATTTTTGTCATATCTTCTTTAGATAATGGATTAAAAACAACTATTTCATCAATCCTATTAAGAAGTTCTGGCCTAAATTTTTCTTTCAAAGCCAAAACAACCCTCTTTCGGTATTCTTCTTTCTCTTCTTCTTCTAATCTCTCCTTGTCTTCTATGGCAAAACCAAAAGAAGAACGCTTACTCCAAAAATGAGAACCAATATTTGAAGTCATAATAATAATTGTATTTTTAAAATTAACAGTTCTTCCTTTGCCATCGGTCAATCGGCCCTCGTCTAAAATTTGGAGCAAAAGGTTAAAAACTTCTGGATGGGCTTTCTCTATTTCGTCAAGTAAAATCAAACTATAAGGTCTATGCCTAACAATATTTGTTAATTGGCCACCTTCTTCATAGCCCACATAACCAGGTGGTGAACCAATTAAACGAGCCACTGAATGCTTTTCCATATACTCGCTCATATCTATTCGGACCAAGGCTTTTTGACTATCAAAAACTGACTCGGCTAAAACCTTAGCCAATTCAGTTTTGCCAACACCAGTCGGACCAAGAAAAAGAAAAGAACCAATTGGTCGACTTGGCTCAGAAAGACCAACCCGAGAACGAACTAAAGAATCAACAACTAAATTAATTGCCTCTTTTTGGCCAATAATTTTCTTAGACAACTCATCTCTCAAAAAAGAAAGTTTCTTTGATTCATCTTCCATAATTTTAGCAACGGGAATGCCTGACCAGCGAGAAATAACATTAGCAATATCCTCTTCATCTACTTCCTCTTTCAAAAATTTCTTTTTTCTTTTAAGTGCCTTCTCTTCAAATTCCTTTAATTCTTTTTCTTTTTGAGGAATTGAACCATAAATCAAGCGAGCTACTTTTTCCCAATCTTCATCTTTTTCAGCAAATTCGGCTTCTTTCCTTAAATCTTCTAACTCTTTTCTTAAATTATGAATTTTTTCATAAACCTCTTTTTCTTTTCGCCACTTCTCCTCTTCTCTCTTTAGTTTTCTCTCAGCACTTTTAATTTTTAGAGAAAGAGATTTAATCTTTGCCTGACAACCCTTTTTTTC
>CALGBJ010000051.1 GCA_937877385.1 uncultured bacterium | reverse complement strand
ATTTGCCGCCAGTTCTTTTAGATTTGGAAAAAAAGATAAGAAGAATTCTAACTAAAGGTATTAGTTCTTTAGATTTTTCTTTGGATAGTCAAAAAATAATTTATCTCAAGAAAGAAGATAGCTCTTCAGCAATTTTTTCTCTTGATTTAGAAGATTGGCAGGAAAAAAAGATTGTTGATTTTCCAGTTTTAGATACTTCCTTAAAGGTTATTGGCGAAGATAAACTTCTTTTAATAGAAAAGCCAACTTGTCTTTATCAGGGCAAACTTTATTTTCTTGATTTAAAAGAGAAAAAGATTTCTCTTTGGCTAAAAGGAAAAGGTTTGGAAGCCAAAATTTCTCCAAAGAGAGATAAGGTTTTGGTTTTTTTTGGCAAAGAGAGGGTTCTCTCCCTTTATTCTTTGTTGACTAAAGAATTATTAAAGAATTTTGATTTCTTTACTTTAGCTGAAAAATGTGGTTTCGCTGAAGAAGAAAATTTTCTTGTTTGTGCTGTACCAGAGGAAATAGATAGAAGTTATTGTTTGCCAGATGATTATTGGAAGGGTATCGTCGGTTTTTCTGAGGACATCTTGAAAATAGATTTGCAAGAGTTTTCAAAAGAGGTCTTGTCAAAAAATAAAAAATCGGATATTATTGAACCGTTTGTTAGTAAAAAAGGCATTTATTTTCTTGACAGAAAAACTCAAAAACTCTATTTAATGCCTTGGTAGTTAAATCTTGCTTAAGATTGGAAAAAATATGATTGATACAAACAATTTACTTTCAGTTATTTCTCAAATTGCTTTAGAGAAGAAACTTTCTCGAGAAAAAATAATCTCGGCTTTAGAGGCAGCTTTGGCTTCGGCTTATAAAAAAGAATACCGAAGGAAAGATGAAATTATTAGAAGTAAGATAGATCCAGAAAGCGGCCAAATAAAATTTTGGCAAGTAAAAATTGTTTTAGACGAATCAATGATTTTAAAGGAAGGGGAAAAAGCTAAAGAAGGAGAGAAAAAGTTTAAGTTTAATCCTAACAAGCATATTCTTTTGGACGAAGCGAAAAAGATTGATGCCAAAGTTGAAGCGGGTCAGGAGATATTTTTTCCTTTAGAAATGCCGGATAAAGATTTTGGCAGAATAGCCGCTCAAACAGCCAAGCAGGTTATTTTACAGCGTTTGAGAGAAATAGAAAGAGAGACGCTTTTTGAAGAGTTTAAGAAGAAAGAAGGAGGAATTGTTGGCGGTTTAGTTCAGAGGATTGAAAGAAGAAATGTTTTTGTTGATTTGAACAGGGTAATTGCTTTGATGCCGGCTTCAGAAACTGTTCCGACAGAACATTATCGGCCAGGCCAGCGATTAAAATTTTATCTTTTAAGTGTTGAAAGGGATGCTAAAGGACCAAAAATAATTCTCTCCCGGGCTCATCCCAAATTTATCTCCAAACTTTTCAATTTGGAAGTGCCAGAAATTCAGGAAGGCATAGTTGAAATTAAAGCCATTGTCCGCGAACCAGGTTCAAGAACAAAAATAGCCGTTTCGAGCAAAGAGGAAGGCGTGGATGCTGTTGGTTCTTGCGTTGGTCAGCGAGGTACCAGAGTAATGGCTATTTTAAACGAAGTTTCACCAGAGAAAATTGATATTATTGCTTATTCTGACGACCCAGAAAAATATGTGGCTAATGCTTTGGCGCCGGCTAAGGTCAG
>CALGBJ010000050.1 GCA_937877385.1 uncultured bacterium | reverse complement strand
CCTAAAAGGTATTGGGCAATTGGCAGGGTGAATTTTCTTTGGAAAAGCTTTAAATCAATTTCAGCCAGGCATCTTGGTTGCCTTTTTAAGCCTACCCATTGATGGCAGGAGATCATTTTTGGATCCTCGCCGCCAGCAAAGGAGGAGAGAATAAATTTGGCGTCGAAATAACTTTTTTCAATTTTTTGGTTCCAGGTGTGATGAAGGTAAACAAGATAGATTAAGGCAAAAGAGATAAGGAAAATAAGAATTATTCCCGAGAAAGTGAAAAGAAAATAATGAAAGTTTCTCTTTTTTATTTGCCAGAAAAGATAAATAAAAAAAATAACTGGTAGAAGAAAGAAAACTGAGAATTTCATTAAAAGAGCGATACCAAGAGCAAAGCCGGCTTTAATAATATTCTTTCCTTTTGGTTTTTCTAAAAATTTTAGAAAATAATATAAACCAATAAGAAAACCGAAGGTGGCAGCAATGTCAGTGGTAACATAATGGCCGTGGGCTAAAACTAAAGGAGAAAGAGAAAAGAGAAAAAATGGCAACAAGGCCCAAACCGGACCAATAAGTTCTTTTGCCCATTTGTAAACAAAATAAGAGGTTAAAAGAGTTAAAAGAATGATACCAAACCTTGACCAAAAAATTATCTTTTCTGCATCATTACCGCTATGGTAAAGAAAAGTTCGGCCGGTTTCCCATTGGCCGTTAATATCTTTTTGCCAGGCCTTGATATTTTCCGGGAAATTTAAGTTAAGAAATTGTAAAGGAAAGGCAGCAATATCTTTGGCTAAAGGGGGGTGTTCTGGGTTTAAGCGATAATCTTTGAAATGGAGGTAAGAAAAACCAGCAGCAATATGAGGGTGCTCATCAACCGTGGCTGCATCTTCTTTGCTTGCCCAGATCATTAAAGAAAAAGAAATTAGGAGAATGGCTAAAACAACGAATTTAATAAATTTGCTTTTCATATCTCAATTGTAATTCCTAATCGTTTTGGTGGCAATGTAATTATTAGCCTTCCCCCCCTCTATTTCTCCCCCCTCCCTTAGGGAGGGGGGAGATTAAGAAGGGGGAGGGGTATCTGTTTTTAAGTAATTAGATAGTATATCTCAATTGTAAAAATTTTCATCTGATAGAAATTATAACTTTTTTTTCTTTTTTGAAAATGTTTTTTGTTTCTTCTGGCAAGAGGTAATAGACATTTTTTTCTTTTCGGCCTTCAGGCAAAAAAGTGTTGCTGATAAACATAATCGTTTGACAATTCATTGGTAAAAATCTTTTTTCTCCTCTTTCTTGAAAAGGAACACCTTTTGCCCAGCAAATAACATATTTTGGTATTTCTTTAGGGAGAGAATTTAAATGTTGTCCCTCAAGAAGGTAATTTAAGTTAAAGGCCTCTTTGACTTCTTGTTTGTTTGCCCAGACAAAAAAGTAGCGGTAAAAAGAAATTAGAGTTAAAAAAAGAAGAAGAGAAGCAAAAAAGATGTTTCTTTTTTTCGGTGACAAAAATTTTTTGCTTTCTTGCAAAAGAAATTCTCCGCCTAAAGCCACTAAGATATAAACCGAGGGAATTGCGCCAATACTTCTGAGAGCATGGGGAAGGCCTTCTTTAGTTAAAGCGGCTGGCAAAATCATTATTATTAGCCAAGACAAAATAAAGACCATTTCTGGTCGTTTAATTTTTTTAAGAGTAAGAAAGATTCCTAAAAGGAAGAGGAATCCTTGAAAGAAAAATAATTCTGGCTGGCCAGCCAAATTGTGTCGCCAATTGCCGTCGCCTTTGAAATTAAACATTAAAAGAGAGGTAGTTAAACTTTTTAGAAAAGAGAGAAAAGGATGCTTGTCGCTGAAAACTGAGACCTGTTTTGTTCTTGAGGCAAAATCTTCTGGGTGATGATAAAAGTAATTTAGCAGAGGCAGAGAGAAAATAAAAATTACCAAAAACAGAAAGAACCATTTTTGCCAAAAGAGATTGTTTTTCTGGGATTTTTGCCTTTTTAACAAATCAACAAGAAAAACTAAAACTAAAAGGAGGACAGCAAAGCGATAGGCGATATAAGAGTAAAAGCCAAGAGAAAAGATAAAGCCAGCGATAGTTATTTTAAAGAAATCATTTTTCTTTAGACCTTGCCAAAGAAAATAAAAGGAAAAAGTCAAAAAAAAGGGAACTAAAATTCCTCGAAAGCCAATTCTAGAGAAGTTTATATGCCAGAAAGAAATGGCTAAAAAGAAAGAGGAGAGCAAAGATAGACATTCGTTAAGAAAAAGAGTTTTAGTTAAAAGATAAATGCCAAAAATTGTTAAAGAGCCGATGATAGCCGAGATTATTCTTATACTAATTGGTTTTAAGCCAAGATATTTTATTGAATAAGAAATTAAATTAATAAATAATCCTTCTCGGCCATTGTTGTCTTGATAGAAAACTTTGAAGTTGCCAGTTTTTAGGGCTTCTAAAGCGTTATTGCCATTGGCGGCTTCATCAGGATAAAGGCCGGGAGGAATTCTTTCTAAATTATAAAATCTAAAGAAAGAGGCCAAAAGAAAAATAATAATCAGAATAATAATTGAATTCTTTTTGCTCATCATTGAATTTGACAAAAAATGAAAAATATTTATAATGACGTTAGGTGTTAATGGGATTTATCTGAGAAATTGCTTTTTCAGATAACCCCCGATTTCTTTTTTGGCACTACTTTGGCGTTTTGCCTGAAGTAGTGCCAATTATTTAAAGAAGAATTTTTTTGAATAATGATTGTTGGAATTTTAGTATAATAATAGCAAAAAAGATAGCCCAAAGCAAAAGAAACCATTGAAAGTAAAAAGAGTATTATAAAAATAATTATCTCTTTTCTGAGAGTTGAGAAAAACCATTTTAAGTCATAAAGTTTTTCAGCAATTATTTCTTTAACTTTTTGAAGAAAATTGTTATGGCTCATAAGAAATCAACTGGTTCAACTAAATCAGGCAGAGATTCTCGACCAAAATATCTTGGAGTGAAAGTTTATCATAACGGCAAGGTGAAAACTGGCTATATTTTGGTTCGTCAGCGAGGAACTAAATATCAACCAGGTGAAAATGTTGCTGCTGGTAAAGATTGGACTCTTTATGCTCTTAAAGAAGGAACAGTCAAGTTTGAAACAAAGCAAAAAATAAGTTTTTCTGGTAAGAAAAAGAAAGTTAAAGTTGTGAAGGTGGTTTAATTTTCTTAAAAGAAACACTGATTGATTTAAATTCTTTTTCTGGCAAACTAGCTTCTTTTTCAATTTTTTCTAAAATTTCTTTGGGTAATTTTTCTAATAATTGAGAGAATTTATTTTTGTCAATTTTCAAAATTTCTTGCCAAAGACCTAATGGCTCAAGAATTTCTTTTATTTTTTCAAAGTTGAAGTTTTTTCTTTTTTGACTGCTTCGACTGAGGTAGCCCTTTTCAGTATAAATTCTTTCAATGCCCTTTTTCTCTAAATAATTTTCTATCTGTTTTCTAATTTCTATTAATCTCTTTTTATCTTCTTGTTCTCTTTTTTTTATTTCCAAGAATTCTTCGGTTAATTTTTTTATTTCTTTATCAGAAGGAGTTTCTTCTTCGTAAAGATTTTTCCAAATCGGACAAATTGTTTGATAAGGGCAATAAGAACAGAGAGGATTAGGATAAGGAGGAAAATATTCTTTTTTAATTTGATTAATAATTTTAATAATTCTTTCTTTAGTCATTTCAATCAATTCTTTGGTTAAAAAAACGCTCATTTTTTCTTGATGCTTTAGAAAATAAAGAGAAAGTTTTAGTCGGCTATCTTTTAAAGATGGCCATTTTTCTAAAAAACCTAAAGCATAAACTCCTAATTGAAAATTATTATTAATAGATTGCTGAGAAGGCATTCTTTGGCTGGTTTTGTAGTCAATAATTTCAAAAAAGTTGTCTTTAATTTTGTCAATTCGGTCAATTTGGCCAGTGATAATATGTTCTTCGCTGGCTGGATGGGAACTTTCTTTGATTGGTAGATTAAATTTGCTTTCTAAATCAATAATAGTGAAGTCCTTTTGGTAATTTTTTTGATAGTAATTGCTAAGAATTTTCAGACCTTCCTCAAAGAAATTTTTTTCTTCTTCTTGGTTTTGCCAGATTCTTTTTTCTTGAGGCCATTTTTCCCTGTAAATTTGAAAGAGTTGATTTAGTTTTGGCTTGACTAAAGAAGAGTGAAATTCTTTTAAGAGGGAATGGATTAGCGTGCCGAAAATTTGCTCTTTTGTTTTTGGTGCTTTAATTTTTTTTTGATAGCGGAATTCAAATTTCTTTGGGCAATTTTCGTAGGT
>CALGBJ010000049.1 GCA_937877385.1 uncultured bacterium | reverse complement strand
CCTTTGTTTATTATTTTCTTTTTTCTGTACTATCTTTTTCTCTGGCTTTTTTTAAAAAGATATTGGGGGCTAAACGAAAGTTTTTTTGGCAAAGTTGATTTTTAACAGAATTTAATTATAGTTTTATTTATACTTTTGCTAACAGCCAATAGCCAATTGCTAATTGCTAAATTGCTATTTTCGGAAGGGTGCCGGAGTGGACGAACGGGCTTGCCTGGAGAGCAAGTGTGCCCGAAAGGGTACCCAGGGTTCGAATCCCTGCCCTTCCGCTGAACAATAATTTAAGAGAATGATTCAAGGTTTTTTCTAGAAGTTGTGGGTTCGTCCAGAACCATTAAAAGGTTCTGGACGCCCAGTACCCTTTTTAGTGGTACTGGGCGAATCCCTGCCCTTCCGCAAAATTGCTAAAATAATAACTTTTTGTTAAAATTAAGATAAACCTCTTAGATAAATTACCTAAACAGCCAAAGGTCGAGCCAAAAAATAAAAAGATAAATTTTAGTATGGGCAAGAAATTTTATACCTCTATTTCCATCTTTCTCTTGGCAGGGTTGGTTTTTAGCACTATTCCTAGCCTAGCCCAAACCGAATCTACCTTGCCCTCGCCCGGACTTACTCCAGACAACCCTTTTTATTTTCTAGAGAGATTTTTTGAGGGGATAGGAACATTCTTTACATTTGGAGACGTAGCTAAAGCGAAAAGATACACCAAATTAGCGGCTGAACGAGTAGCTGAAGCAAAAGCGGTGGTGGATAAAAACAAACCAGAAGTAGCAGAGAAAGCGTTGAAAAGATATCAAGAGTGCCTGGAGAAATCTTTAGCTAAAGCTGAAGAGGCTCAAGCCAAAGGAAAAAGCGTTGCCGAAGTGACAGAAATTGTCAGCCAGGCTACAATCAAGCATTTAGCCGTTTTAGAAGAAGTTTTAGAAAAAGTTCCCGAACCAGCCAAGTCAGCTGTCCTTCAAGCAAGAGAAGTTTCCAAAACTGGACATGTTAAAGCACTTGAAGCTTTATCAAAAGAAAAACCGGAAAGAGCTGTTAAGCTCAATATCCAAGCAATCCAGAACAGATTAGGAAAAATTAAAAGCGAAGCAAGAGAGGGTGACGAACAAGGCGTAGAAAGGGTTATGGCTGATTTTGCTGTTTTCCAAACTTTATTAGAAAGGAAAGGCAAAGAGAATAAAATGGTTTTAGCTAATTTGGTTGCCGAAGCTATGACTAACCAAATTGAAGATCTCGATGAGATTGAAGATGAGGTGGAAAATTTTTCTCCTCAAATGACTGAAAGAGTAAAAATAATTAAAACCAATGCTATCAATGGGCAAATAGATATTTTAAGAAGCTTGGCAGAAGTTAATCCTGAAAAAGCAGCTGAGATTTTTGGTGCGGCAGCTGAAAAGAGATTAAACAAGGCAAAGCAAGAGGTGGAAGATGAAGATGCCGAAGAGACAGAGGAAGCAATAAAAGAATTTGAGAAATACGCCGCCTTCGGACAAGAGATTTCTAAAATTGCTCAAGGTATAGGCAAAGATACAACCACAGTTGAGCAATTAGTTGCCAGAGCGACTACTCATCATTTAGAGGTTTTGAACGATATTTACAATAAAGTTCCTAAGCCAGCCAAAGAAGCAATTCAAAAAGCAATGACCGTTTCAGAAACAGGACGCCAGCAAGCAGTAGAAGCCCTAAAAGGTAAAGGGGCTTTAGAGAATATTCCAGAGACAGTACCTGTGCCTTGGGAAGTTAAAGAAAAAGTGTTTGAAGGGAGAGGAATTCCTAAACCGGGAATTCCAAAGAAAGAAAAGACTGGAAAGCCTGAAGTAGAAACGCCGAAAGTTGAAGAATCAGAGACAGAAAATCCCGAAATAGAAGAAATAGAAAAACCAGAAGCACAGGAGGTTGAGAAGCCCGAAGTAGAAATACCTGAAATCTCTCCAGGGCCACCGGCTCGATAACAGTGATATTTTATTCAATCAGAAGGCAACTCTAAATCTAGTAATTTCGTTGCCTCCGCTTGCCAAAAATTTTTTTGGGCTCGTTTTCAACTAAACGGGCATTATTCTTTTTTTCATAAAATACATAAAATGGGGGTAACCCCATTTTTTAAGCCAAATTTGACATTTCTTTTTGCTTTTTTTAAAGTAAAAAAACAAAACTTTTTAATTATGTCTTTTTTGAAAGGTGT
>CALGBJ010000048.1 GCA_937877385.1 uncultured bacterium | reverse complement strand
CCTTCTATTTTAGATATTTTTTTGGCGATTTCATTGCCAATTTCTTTTAACCGAGATAAATCCTTGCCAAAAATTTTTATTTCAACAGGACTACTGCCACCAAGCATTTGTTGACTCATATCCATAAAACTAATTTCTGCTTCTTTAATTTTAGGCAAATTTTTTCTAATTATTTCTTGAATTTCTTGACTAGAAAACCGACGGTCTTTTTTGTCTTTTAACTTAATCATAATCGTTGCCTCATTAACTTCACTTGAACCAAAACCCATACCAACATCCATTTTCCCGCCCTCAGTCAGACCTCCAAAACTGCTCACGCTATCTACATCTCTCAATCTCAGAATAACATCCTCTATCTGGCCTACGACCTTGCTGGTTTCTTCCAAGGAAATACCCGGAGGCATTTTTAACTGCAAAATTAATGTTGGTCGGTCACCGAGAGGAATAAATTCAGTACCAATAAAAGGGACAAGGGAGAAAGTTAAAATCAATAATCCAAGTGTGATAAGAATTGTTTTTTTGCGGTGTTCAAGTGCCCAAGCAAGAATTTTTCTATAATAATTTTTAACTTTTTCAAATCTTTGACTGCCTGAAACTTTTTTATACTCTTCAGCCGTTCTTTTCTTAAACAGTTTTGAAGCCATCATCGGCACAATAGTTAAAGCAACAAACAAAGAGGCAAACAAGGAAAAAGAAACAGTCAAAGCCAAGCCCCGAGAAATTTGGCCGGCTATTCCACCACCTAAGGTAAGAGGAAAAAACACGGCAATTGTGGTTAAAGTAGAAGCAGTAATCGCCATTCCAACTTCAGAAGCACCTACTTTTGCCGCTTCTTTTCGTTCTTTACCCTGCTCTAAATGCCGATAGATATTTTCTATCACCACAATGGCGGAATCTACCATCATTCCAATTCCCAAAGCCAAACCACCTAAGGTCATTATGTTTAAAGTATAACCGGCAATATATAAAGGAATAAAAGTAGCCAATAAAGATAAAGGAATAGCAGTGATAATAGCCAAAGTTGGCCGCCAGTTTCTTAAAAATAAAAAAATGAGCAAGCCGGCTAAAAGCGCGCCAATAATTCCGCTTTGGATTACTGAACCAGTGGCTTTTTTAATAATCCTACTTTGATCAAAAACCAAACTAAACTCTATATCACTAGGTAGATTTTTCTTTAATTTCGGCAATTCTTTAATCACCTGGTCAGCCACCTCTTTGGTATTGCTGCCTGATTGTTTGTTAACTAGTAATAAAACACTATCTTTTTTATTGGTCCGACTATAACTTCTTTCTTCTTTGTGAGTATCTTTTACTTCGGCAACATCTTTAAGATAAACCGGCGTTTCTCCTCTCACACAAAGAACGGTATTTTTAATTTCTTCTAAATTTTTATATTCTCCGATAGTCCGTAAGGTAAATTCTTGAATTCCTTCAATAATATGACCGCCAGAGATATTAACATTTTCTTGACGAAGAACTTGAACAACCTGAGATTGGGTTAAGCCATAAGATTCCAATAATGTTTTATTTAAACTAACCAAAATTTCTCTTTCTTGACCGCCCATTATCTGAACCGAAGCCACTCCATCCAGCCGCTCTAACTTGTCCTTAATATTATCCTCTAAAAGATGGCGTAACTTTAGAGTATCCAAACTTTTTGAAGTAACTCCATAGCCCAAAACCGGCATTGCTCCAACATCTAATTTAACTACCAAAGGTTTATCAGCATCACCTGGTAAAAAATCTTGAATTAAATCAAGTTTGTCTCTTACATCTTGAGCGGCTAAATCTAAATCAGTTCCCCAATTAAATTCAACCATCACTACTGAAAGACCTTCTTGAGAAAAAGATTTAACTGATTTCACTCCTTTGATAGTGCTAACTACATCCTCTATTGGTTTAGTTAAAAGTTCTTCAATATCTTCTGAAGCCACTCCCGGATAAGTCGTGACCACCGAAACCATCGGATATTTAATATCAGGCAATAAATCTAAACCAAGCTTGCTAAAAAATAAACCACCCAAAACAACAATGATTAAAGCAATCATCAAAACGGTTACTGGTCTTTCAACTGAAAAATCTGTCAATTTCATAGAAAGTTAATTATTAAAAAAATCTCA
>CALGBJ010000047.1 GCA_937877385.1 uncultured bacterium | reverse complement strand
TGTCAACAGGAAATAGAAATGTCAGGTTTTTAAGGAAATAGAAATGTCAGGTTTCTTGATAATAAAGGGTTTTCTCCAAGGATGATCTTTTGAAGGTTTCCATTTCTTTCTTTCCTTTCTCTCCTTTTTCTGAGAAGCAGGAATAATCCAGGGTTGCTTTTGTTGTCTTGAAGGTTTAGTTAAAAGAACTTGATAGTTAAGATATTTTCCTCTGAGACGAATCCAGAGAGAACCATCTAATCTTTCTTCTATCAAAACTCTATTTTTGGGGCGAATGGTAACTGGTTGCTCTTTGGTTAATTGATACCATTTGTTATCAAATCTGATAGTAAAATCATTCTGGACTACTCTTTGAGAATGACGGGAAAGAATAGCTGACAGTTGCCTTTTCTCTTGCTGGTTTAGCTTACAATGAAGATTGGCTTTTCTTGCTGGTTCTTTAGCATATTTTTGGTTAAACCAAGGAATAAATTCTTCTTTCAAAAACTGATTAGCAGTCTTAATATCAGAGACATTCCTTAATCTTAATTCTTTAATCAATCTATCTTGAAGGATTTTGAAAAGGTTTTCTATTCTTCCTTTGGCTTGAGGACTATAGGCAACAATAGGTTCTATACCTAATTCTTTCATTGCTCTTTGAAACTGAGTTAGTATTTGTTCATCTCTTTCAGGCAAGATATTGTTGTAGTAGGTTCTTAATCTATCTAAATAAATTGATCTTGGTTTGCCATGAGTTAAAAGATATTCATACCAAAACCCAAAGACAGGGAATACTCCCTCGTCTCGAACAAACTTAGCTAAAGTTATCTTGTTAGTAGCATCATCAATACTGGCTAAGAGACAACATTTTGGGGCTCTATTTTCAAACCAATACTCATAAGAGCCATCAAATTGTTCCATTTCACCATAATGTTCTTTTCGAGGTCGAGAGCAACGATAATCTAGTTTTTTGCGCTTCTTTGGTATCCATAATCCTTCATCTATCATTATTTGTCTGATAGTCTTAGGATCTCTTTTAATGCTGTGGCTTTCCTCAAGTTTCTCTGAAGCATGAGTGGGTTTGAAATCAGAATAATACTGATGAAGAAGCTTGATTATCTTTTGACGTTCTTTGTCTGGTATTCTTCGATTACTTGATTTCCCTCGATTGCCATGGACAAGACCTTGAGCTCCTTTCTTTCTTACTCTATCTCTTAGACGATAAATCTGACGTTCAGACAAATTTAAAAGTTCGCCTGCTTTCTGAGCAGTAATTTCCTTTCTTAACGACCTTTGAATAATATCATATTTGTTTAATTCTTTTTGGGACATAGAAATGTAGGGCATAGTAGTAGAAAGAGTTTGATAATTTGCTAATGTTCGACCTTTCTACTACTATTTTACCCTGACATTTCTATTTCCCTCTACCCTGACATTATCATTTCCTTTCTACA
>CALGBJ010000046.1 GCA_937877385.1 uncultured bacterium | reverse complement strand
AAAAAAGGCGCTTTTAGCGTCTTTTTTTATGTTAAAAAAAAATTAAGAAATTATCTTCTTGATTTTCACCTCAGTTAAATATCTTCTTTGACTTTTCTTCTTTCTATATCTGGTCTTTGGCTTGTATCTAAAAACAACGATTTTCTTGCTTCGCTTTTGAGTAATTATTTCTCCTTCTACTTTAACATTCGCCAAATATGGTTTACCTAAAAAAAGATTCTTACCATCAAAAAAAAGAAGAACCTTGTCAAAAACAACTTTTTCTCCTTTTTCACCTTTTATTTTTTCCAAACAAACAATTTCTTCTGGTCTAACCAGATATTGTTTGCCTCCTTTTTCAAAAACAGCTAACATATTTTTTATTGGATTAAGTATAAATTTATTTCCAATAAAATCAAGAGTAAGGCAACTGAAAAAGTTGTCAAAGAAATAATCAATTTAAAATTTTCTTCTTTTTTAAAAAAAGAAAAAAGAAGAAGATTGTTTAGAAAAAAAACAACGAAGCCGAAATAGCCAATTTTAGCAACCTCGTTTAAAGAACCAACCAAAATTGAACCATCTTGCTGATTTAAATAAATAATTAAAAAATCAGAAAAAAGATTTGGCTCGAAAACTAAATAAAGAAAAAGAAAAAAGAAAGATAAAATAAAAAAAGAAATTATATTTAAAAACAATATTCTTTTCCGCAAAATTTTTTCAAAAAATTCTTTCATCTTAAAAATCTATTTAAATTGGCATTTTTGAACAGAGCAACAATAAAGATTGTAAAAATTTTTCAAAATCTTTCAATCCACTGTATAAAACGAGCGCATTTTTGACAAGCGATATTTTTTCCTGCCTAAGTTTTCACGAAGTGAAAATTTTGATGAAGGAGATTCAAAAGAGGGTCAAGGGTTAAAAGGTTAGGAGGTTAGCGTTCCCCTCCCCCTCCTATTTCCTCCCCCTCCCAGGGGGAGGGGGAGGATTAAGGTGGGGGAGGGCATTTTGAATTTGTGATTTGTTTGGGATTTGGGATTTGTGATTTGGGATTTTAAAATCAAGATTCTCTTAATCGTCCTAATTTCATTTCTGGTGTTTTAGAAACATCAAAGATGAATCTCGTCTTTTGCATTCGCTGGCGGGGTTTACTTTCTAAAAAATAAGAATAAAATGTTAGAATATGAATTTAAAAGAAATTTATCCGCCAAGAGAAAAATGGACCCATAAAGGAAAAAATGGCTATCTCTTAGTTATTGCCGGTTCAAAAAAATATACTGGTTCACCAATTTTTAATGCTTTAGCCGCTTTAAGAGCTGGTGCTGATTTAGTTTGCTGTTTAGGTCCAGAGAGAGCAATGAATATTGCTGCTCAATTTCTGCCAGATATTATCACTTTTCCTTTAGTTGGTGATT
>CALGBJ010000045.1 GCA_937877385.1 uncultured bacterium | reverse complement strand
GCAATTACTACAAATTGGTTTTCTTGCCAATCAACAAAAAGATTTGTTCCAGGCAGCCAACTATTTTTTAAAATTTCTCTAGCCAAAAGACCTCTGATTTCTTTTTTAATAACATATTTTAAAGGCCTAACACCGAATTCTTGAGAATAACCTTTTTCAGCCAAAACTTCTATTACCCGAGAACTAAAAGATAAACTATAGTGATGTTTTTCAGCTATAATTTTCTTCAGCAATTCCAAATTAAGAAGAGTAACTTTTTTAATTTCCTCTTTACTTAACGGTCTAAAAACTGCTAAACCGCTAAAACGATTAAGAAGTTCAGGAGGAAAATCTTTAACTAAAAGATTTTTAAATTCTAAAACAATCTCAGAAAATTGCCTGCCTTTTCTCATTTCTTCAATCAAAAAAAGAGAATGAGCATTGGAAGTAGCAATAATTAAAGAATTGGTAAAGTTTAATTTATTTGAATTGTTATCAATAATAAAACCCTCATCAAAAATAGGCAAAAAGAGGTTTTGAATTTCTCTCGACGCCTTTTCAAACTCATCTAAAAGTAAAACGCTATAAGGCTTATTTCTAATAGCTTTAGTTAATTTTCCTTCTTCACCTTCTGGCGAACCAATAAATTTCCAAAGATCGAACTTCGTCTGGTATTTAGACATATCAAAACGAACTATCAATTCTTCCTTGCCAAAAAGTATTTTAGTTAAAATTTTCGCTAAATAAGTTTTGCCAACACCGGTCGGGCCAACAAAAAGCAAAGAAGCAATTGGCTTATTTCTTTCTTTTAAGCCAGAAAGATAAGTTCTCAAAGCTCTAGATACCGTCTTCACCGCTTCTTCTTGATTAACGTAAACCTTGTGAATTTCTTCTTCTAAATTCAAAAAAAATTCTTTCTTTTTTGGAGAAAGAGTAGTTAAAGGGATTTTGGTTTTTCTCTCGACTATCTCATTTATCAAACTGGCTTGAAGATAATTTTCTTTTCTGTCAATTAGCTCTTTCACCGCTTCGTCCAAAAGTTCAATTGCTCCAGAAGGCAAAAGTTTTTGAGGGTTATAAATTTTGGCTAAATTCACTGCTCTCTTTAAACTTTTTAAACTAATCTCTATTTTGTGCTTCTTTTCCAAAAAGAAAGAAAAGAAAATCAAAACCGTTAAAGCATCTTTAACTGAAATTTCTTTAACTTCAATCCTCTCAAAAAGATTAAGAAAATCTTGATTTGAGGATTCGTATTTAGATAAAGCCCTCGGACTAATAGTGGCTATAACTTGAAAAGTAGCATTTCTTAAATAAAGAGAAAAAATTTCTTTCAAAAAAGAGACATCTTCTTTTTTAAAAAACTGATCGATTTCGGGCAGAAAAAGAATAATGTTTTTGGCTGAAGCAATTTCTTTAACAACTTTTTCCCCTCTTTCTCTTATCTCGCCTGGAGTTTTTAAACCAGAAACCAAAGCACCAAGATTTAGTTTAACCAATCTTTTATCAAAAAGCTTAGCCGGCACGTCATCTTTGACTATTTGCCAAGCCAAAAAATTTACTAAAGATTCTTTACCCGAACCTTCTAAACCAACTAAAAGGACGTTATTCTTAAAATCTCTGGCTAAAATATCAATCAATCTGTCTATTTCTTCTTGATGATTAACTAAAAAACCTATTTCTTTTTCTCTGGCTAAATCAGTCAAATCCAAAGAAAAAGAATCTAAAATAGGAGTTGCTTTGGCTGTCCAACTGCGATTCATTATCCGATGACTTATCTTTTTAGGAGAAGGTCTAAAAAAAGAAAGAGGTCTCAATCTTTTTTCTAAAGAAAGTAAACGAGCAGCGTCAAACAAATCCTCAAAAGTCAAACTTAAATGAAGAAGAATTTTTCTCAAAGATCTATTTTTTTTCTTGGCTAAAGCCAAAAGAAAGTGATAAGGTTCTATCTTTTGAGACTTAATTTCTTTAGCTACTAAAAAAGAAATTTCAATCAAAGAAAAAATTTCTCTTAAAAGAGAATCTTTCTCTCTCTCTTCTGGAATTTCTTCTAAAAAGGAAACTTCTTTTTTAAGTTTATCTTTTTTTATATCTAATTCTTGAAAAATTTTTTGAACATCTTTGTCTCGAGAAAGAGAAAAAAGAAGAATTATCTCAAAATTCTTTTTCTCTTTTAAAGCAAGAAGAGAAATATTTATAATAATTTTTTTAGCTTGCCAGGAAAAATAATCGAAATAATTTATTTTTTCTTTGTCTGTTTTTAAAGAAAAACTATCAAGATCTTTTTTGTTAGAAAGGTGGTATCTTAAATTAACAAGAAAAATTAAAAAAAGAAGAAGACCAAGATAAAAACCTTCAGAGATTAGAAAAAGAAAAGATAAAGAGAGATAAAAAAACCAAAAAAACAAAGAGAGAAATAACCAAGAGAAACGACAAAAAGAATTAGAAAAGAAATCTAATTCCTTCTTAAAAGAAAGAAAGTTTTCTTCCATTTTTATTTATTTTTCCGATAAACAACCCTTCGTTTAAGAACTGTCCTTTGACCAAAGGGATTCAAGCTTTCTATTTCAATAATATTTGTTCCTTCTAAAAGAGGAACTAAAAAAGAAAAATACCCATCTTCCTTTAAAGGAATTTTTTGATGATTAATAAGCAAAATTGAAGCATTCGTTCTCCCTTCTATTTTAATAGAATTTTCTGAAACTATCATATTATTCTCAGGATAAAAAAGTTGAATCTCTGGCGGTTTAAGAAATTTTTTAATTTGCCAAAAAGAAAAAATACCTATCAAAATAAAGAAAATAATAATAATAATAACTTGAAAAAAAGCTGTCCTTTTTTTTGAGTTTCTTTTTAAAAAAGGAAGGTGGTTTTTTATTCTTTTTATTTTAGCCCTTCTTTTATCTTTTTTGTACAAAGACCACAATTCCTCACCATCCATCCCTAAAACTTCTCCTATTTTCAGAAGATACCCTCTAACATAAATATCTGGCAAAAGTTCGGACCAATTATCTTTTTCTAAATTTTCTAAAACTTCTTTTTCTATCCCGCTTAAATAAGATAACTTATCTAAAGAAAGACCTTTTTCTCTTCTTTTTTGAAAAAGAAAATTTCCTAAATCTAAATTTTCTTTTTTAATTTCTTCCATTTTTTGATTAAGAATAAATTTTTTCTAAAATCATCTTTTTTATCTCTTCAGCAATTTCCTTATTTTCCTTAAGAAACTCTCTTGTTTTTTCTATACCTAAACCAAGTTTTTTATTAGTAAAAAGATAAGTTAAACCGCTCTTTTTAATAACTTCATATTTCAAACCAAGATTAACCAAATCTGTCTCTAGCGAAATCCCCTCGTTGTAATAAATATCAAATTCGGCTATCTTAAATGGTGGAGCAACTTTGTTTTTGACAATTTTTGCTTTAATCTTATTACCAATAATTTCATTTCCTTTTTTAATTTGAGCTATTCTTTTTACTTCAATCCTAAGAGAAGAATAAAACTTTAAAGCCCTACCTCCAGGAGTGGTTGTTGCTCCAGCTATCTGAAAAGGACCCATACCAATTTGAGATCTAATTTGGTTAGTAAAAATGATAATTGTTCCAGTTTTACTTGTTAAAGCGGTTAATTTCCTTAAAGCTTGACTCATTAATCTCGCTTGAAGTCCTATATACTGAGCACCCATCTCGCCTTCAATTTCAGCTTTAGGTGTTAAAGCGGCTACTGAATCAACAACAATTACCTCTATCATTCCTGTTCTAATCAAACTCTCTAAAATATTCAAAGCATCTTCACCACTATCTGGTTGAGAAATTAACAATTCGTCAAGATTAACACCAATTCTTTGAGCATAATCAGGGTCCAAAGCATGTTCAGCATCAACAAAAGCTGTCTTTCCTCCCTTTCTCTGAGATTGGGCAATAATATGTAAAGAAAGAGTAGTTTTACCAGAAGATTCAGGACCAAAAATTTCAATAATCCTTCCTTTAGGAATCCCACCAACTCCTAAAGCAATATCCAGACTCAAAGAACCAGTCGGCACTACATCAATATCAAGTTTTTTTACTTCTCCTAATTTCATTATTGAACCATCACCAAATTTATCCCTAATCTCTTGAATGACTTTTTCTAATTCATCTTTTTTTTCTTTTTCTTTTTTCATCTTTTACATTTTTAGTGGCATAACAATATATAAATAAGAAGGATCTTCCTCATCTTTTATTAAAGAAGGAGAATTGTTTTGATTAAAACCGATAAAAACTTCTTCGTTTTTTATTGGCTTTAAACCATCCAAAACAAACTGGTAATTAAAAGTAATTTCAACTTTTCCACCTTTAATCCTTCCTTCTAAATAAGACTTATTTTCTCCTAAGTTAATATCTTGAGAATAAATTTCTAAATTCTTCAAATTTTCTGGAATAATAAATTTTAAATCCTTAGTCCGAGAAGTAAAAACACTTGCCAATTTAATAAATTGAATTAATTCGTCTTTTTTAACAACTACTTCAGCATCAAATTTTTTAGGAATAACTGCCTCATATTCAGGAAAATTTCCATCAATTAAACGAGAGATTAATTGAACATCAGGAAAATCGAATAAAATTTGATTCTCTTCAAAATAAAAGTCAATAAAAGTATTTAAGTTTAAATTCTCTACTATTTTTACATATTCTTGAACAGTTTTAAGAGGAATAATTAATTTTACTTTTTCTTCTTTTAAAGAAGTTTTAAAATAGTTGGCGTTAATTATTTTTCTTCCTAAACGAAAACTATCAGTAGAAACAATCTCAATTTCATCTTTATTTAAAAAAAATAAAACTCCGCTTATTTCTGGTTTTAAAGAACTTAAACTGCTAATATAAGAAACTGAATTAAAGGCCTCTTTAAGGATCTGAGCATCTATTTTAATACTCTTTTCTTTTTTAACTTTAGGAATAATTGGAAAATCATCAACTGGTATTCCTTGAATTTTTGTTTTTAAATTTTGACTAATAATAGTCATATTCTTTTCTGAAATTTTAAGATTAATCTTTTCATCAGGAATATTAAATAAGATACTATTAAGAATTGAAAAAGGAAGGGTTATCTCTTTATCTTCACCTTCTATCTTTGCTCTAAACCAAGATTTAACAGCTATTTCTAAATCAGTAGCTATTAGGTTAATTTTACCATTATCGTTTTTTAAAAGAATATTTCTTAAAATAGGTAAAGTTGGCTTATTAGTAATAGCCCTTTCTAAAAGATTAAGCGATTTTTTAAAATTTTCTTTTAAACAAGTTATTTCCATAACTATTAAATTTAAATTTTATATTTTAGTATTAGTAGTAATTTAATAGAATAAGTGGAAAACTAAAGAAAGAACTGATTTTTTCTAAATTATTTTTTTGGAAAAAACCTGAAGAAATGAATTAAAAAACAAAAAAAATTCTGAATAAATTTGATTAATTTTTTTTATTTAAAAATTTTAACATATTTTTAATAAATAAAAAAGAATTTTTTCACTTTTTATTCACTTTGATATAAAATTTCTTTTATCTCGTTTATTTCTTTTTCTAAAAGAGGGTTGTTTTCTATTTCTTTATTAATTTTTTCTAAAGAATACATTATTGTTGTATGATCTCTGTTGCCTAAAATAGAACCAATAGAAAGATAAGGCATTTCTAATTCTTCTCGAAGGAAGTAAATTATCATTTGTCTGGCATGAACAAATTCTTTTTTTCTTGATTGAGAGACAACTTTACTCGTTTCTAAATTAAAATATTGGCAAATAGTGTTTATTACTTCTTGGGGTTTGATTACTTTTCTTGGTTTGAAAATTGAATTGAGAATTTCTTCGATATTTTTTTTAGTTGGCGGAATTTTTTTATATTTTAAGTTATTGTAAACTAAGTTCAAAGAACCTTCTAGGTGTCTAATATTATCACTGATATTTTTGGCAATAACTTCAACAACTTCTTCAGGAAGAAAGATATTGTTTTCTTTCATTTTTTGATGAAGGATAGCTATTCTAGTTTCAAAGTCAGGTTGAGAAATGTCAACTATCATTCCTCCTTCAAATCTTGATTTAAGTCGTTTTTCTATACCGACCAAAGAAAAAGGAGGTTTGTCTGAACTAATAACTATTTGTTTGTTGTTTTCATAAAGAGCGTTAAAGGTATGGAAAAATTCTTCTTCAGTTCTTTCTTTTCCGCCAATAAATTGAATATCATCAATTATTAAGAGATCTACATTTCTGTACTTTTTTCTTAATTCAAGGGTTGTTCGATAATGAATGGCATTTACTACTTCATTGGTAAATTCTTCAGAAGTTGTATAAATTATTTTTTTACTTTTGTCTTTTTCTAAAAGAGCATTGCCTATTCCTTGAATAAGGTGGGTTTTTCCTAAACCAACTCGGCCGTAAACAAAAAGAGGGTTATATTTTCTTCCTGGTTTTTCAGTGACGGCTAAAGCAGCAGCATAGGCAAGTTCATTACAAGGACCAACAATAAAATTGCTTAATTTGTAGCGAGGGTTTAATTTTGTTTTAGGGAGTAGGTTGATTTTTTGAAGAGAAGGTTGAAGATCTTCGTTGACAATAGCTTTGGCTAATTTAATTTTTGTTTTAGGATTTGCTTCTTTTTCAATAGTCAAGGCTGGTTTGATAACGTATTTTATTGATTTGATTTGGTCATTAAAATTTTTTAGATAACAAAGAATAGATTTTTGATATTTATTTTCTATCCACTCTTTAGCAAAGTTTGAGTTTACCCTTAAAAAAACAATACCATCTTGAAATTTTTCTATTTTACTTTCTTTAAACCAAGTATGAAAACTAGCTTTAGGAATTTCTAATTCTAACAAAGACAAAACTTTTTGCCATAATTTTTCTAAATCTTCCATACTTTAAATTTAATCATTTGCCAAAAATTTTTTAGAAGGAAATGTGGAATTTTCGTGGAAAAGTTTAGTTTACCCCGCACAACTAGATGTATACGGGGTTTACTTTTTTGTCTTTTTAAGTATTATTTCAATAATTAAACCCAGCAAGAAAAATATGTCAATTACTTATAAACCAAAAAAAAGAAAAAGGAAAAGGACTCATGGTTTTTTGAAGAGAGTGTCTTCAAGAACAGGTAGAAAAATTATTCAGAGAAGAAGAAGAAAAAAAAGAAAGAGATTGACGGTTTAAGAGGAGATTAACGATTGATGTTGCCTCAAAAAAATCGTTTAAGGAAGAAAAAGGAAATAGAAAGGGTTCTAAAAAGAGGAAAAAAAATCTCTGGCCGTTTTTTTTCTTTGTATTTTTTAAAAAGCCAACTTCCTTTTTCAAGAGCGGCTTTTTCTGTTTCTAAAAAAATTTCAAATAAAGCATTTCAAAGAAATAAAATAAAAAGATGGTTGAGGGAGTTTTTTCGACAGGAATTTTTTTCTAAAGAAAGAAAAGTTAACTTAGATATTTTAGTCATTGTTCAAAAAAATTTTTTAAAAAACAATTCTCATTCAGCAAAAGAAGAAATAAGAAAAATTTTAAACAATCTTAATTATGAAAGTTAAAAAAAGTAAAAAAAATCAGAAAGAGGAGGAGAATTTTGAAAAAGAAATTAAAGAGACGGTTGAAATTCTTGAAGAAATTTATGACGAAAAAAAGATGGAGTTATGGAATATTAAAGAGGCAGAGTATATTTTGAAGTTTTTTCAAAAAGATTTTTCTAAAAAAAAGATAAAAATTAATCCTTTGTTCCTTAAAGAGATTTTGAAGGAATTGACTGTTAAATACACCAACAAAGAATATAACTCTTTTGATTTTGGTATCTTCCTTTCATCTATTATTAATTGGACCTTGATTCATTCCCAAGAAAAAAAAGAAATAAAAATTAATTTAGATTTAAAAAATTTGCCGGATTTGAAAGGAATTGGTTTTCGAAACCAACAAAGAAGTTTTTTGGTTGTTAATGGAGATGTTGGCGATTTGTTTGTTAGTCAAATGGAAGGCGGTAAAGTTATCTTAAATGGTTCTGCTCAAGATTTGGCTGGCAAAGAAATGAAAAATGGCAAGGTTGAAATAAGCGGCAATGTCGGCAACTGGCTGGCAGAAAAAATGAGAGGCGGAAGAGTTGTTGTTAAAGGAAATGCTGGTCGCTGGACTGGTAAAGAAATGAAAGATGGCATTCTGATTATTAATGGTAGTGTTTCTTCTTTTGATAAAACAATTTTTTCTTTTTCAAATAAAGGCGTTGTCTTTTGGCAAGAGGAAAAAATTTTTGAAAAAGGAAAAATAACTAAAAAGGGTGAGATTTTAAAAAGTAAATCGCTTTTTAAAATAGAATAGGGTTGTCAAAAAAGATATTTTATGATAGAATAAAAGCAATGTTAAAGAAAAACGAGAAAAAAAAGACGATTAAACAGTTTCAGAAACATTCAGGGGACACCGGTTCAGTAGAAGTCCAGATAGGTCTTTTGACTAAAGAGATAGAAAGTTTGTCAAGTCATCTTAAAAAAAATCCAAAAGATAATTCAGCCAGAAGAGGGCTTTTATTCATAGTTAATAAAAGAAAAAAACTTCTTAAATATTTAGAGTCAAAAAACGAAACAGAGGTTTTAAAGAGGGTAAAAGAAAAAATTAAGACAAAGTAAGGAAAAGAAGATATGATGGCTAATTTAAAGGCGATGAGAAAGAGGTTTAAAATAACCAAAAAAGGAAAAGTTTTAAAAAGAAAAGCAGGTCAGAGTCATGGTTTAAGTCAAGCAAAAAAGAAATCCCTTAGTCGGAAAAAGGGATTTTTTCAAGTTAAAGGTTATTTAGAGAAAAAAATTAAAAAGAAAATATAATATGACCAGAGTTAAGCGAGGAAAAATAAAACATAAAAAAAGAGAAAAAATCCTTAAACAAACCAAAGGATTTCATTTTGGCAGGCAAAGAAAGAAAAAATTAGCCAAAGAAGCCCTTATCCGTAGTTTGAGAAACGCTTTTGTTGGTAGAAAATTAAAAAAAAGAGATTTTCGCCGACTTTGGCAAGTAAAAATTAATGCCCTTTCAAGAAAGTTTGAACTTTCTTATTCTAAATTTATCGACCTTTTAAAGAAAGAAAATATCAAGTTGAATAGAAAAATTTTAGCCGAAATCGCTCAAGACAAACCAGAAATTTTCGAGAAAATTATCAAAGAGATAAAAAAATAAATTGTGACTATCTCTCTGAAGTCGGCAACAATTTTTGGTATCGAAGCTTTGCCAGTTGAAGTAGAAGTTGACGCTTTTAGAGGGGTGCCTTCTTTTAATATTGTTGGTTTGGCTGATAAAACCATTCAGGAGTCTAAAGAAAGAATTTCCTCGGCTTTAAAAAACTTTAATCTTCTTTCTCCGGCTAAAGAACAAAGAAAAATAACAGTTAATTTAGCCCCGGCTGATATTAAAAAAGAAGGGTCTTTTTTTGATTTGCCAATTGCTTTAGGTTATCTTTTGGCTAGTAAACAGGTAAGAATTAATGAGAAAGTTGAAAACACTCTTTTTGTTGGCGAATTATCTTTAGATGGCCGGCTTAGACCGGTTGAAGGCATTCTCTCTATCGGTTTGATGGCAAGGAAATTTGCAATTAAAAACTTTGTTTTTCCTAAAGAAAATTTTTCAGAGGCCTCCTTGATTAAAAATCTTAATCTTTTTCCCCTCTCTTCTCTTAAAGAGGTTATTGATTATTTAGAAAAAGAAATTTCTCCTGCCAGAAGAGAGAAAATTAGTTTAGAGAGAAAAAATTCAGAATTTGATTTTAATCAAATAAAAGGCCAGCGAGAAGCCAAGGAGGCCTTAAAAATTGCTGCCGCTGGCGGTCACAACCTTTTAATGATTGGTTCGCCTGGTTCGGGCAAAACTCTTTTAGCCAAAGCCTTTCCTTCAATTTTACCTTCTTTGTCAGAAGAAGAATTAATTGAGATAAATAGGATTTATTCAAGCGTTGGTTTGATTAGAAAAAGAATTTTAACCGAAAGACCTTTTAGACATCCTCATCATAGTTCTTCGCAGATTGCTATTCTTGGCGGTGGCTCAGAACCAAGACCCGGAGAAATTAGTTTGGCTCATCGAGGAGTTCTCTTTTTAGATGAACTGCCAGAATTTGCCAGGAATGTTTTGGAAGGTTTACGCCAACCATTAGAAGAAGGAGAAATTGTTGTTTCTCGAGCAAAACATTCTTTAACTTTTCCAGCTAAGTTTATTCTTTTGGCAGCAATGAATCCTTGCCCTTGCGGTTATTATAATGATCCTTACAAAGAATGTCGTTGTTCGCCAAGAGAAATTGCTCGTTATCAAAAAAGAATTTCTGGTCCTTTTTTGGATAGGATTGATATTCAGATAGAGGTTCCGAGGATAATTTCTTCTCAATACCAGGAAAGAAGAGAAGAAATTGAAAGTTCAGAAGAAATTAGAAAAAAAGTTGAAATTGCCAGAAAAATTCAGGTTGAAAGATTTAGAAAAGAAAATCTGCCCTTTCTAACAAATAGTGAGATGGATTCTAAAACAACTGAAAAATTTGCCTTTTTAACTAAAGAAGCTAAAGATTTTTTGGAAAAAGCTGTCGACAAATATAGTCTTTCTGGTCGTTCCTATTTTAAAATTTTGAAAGTAGCCAGGACAATTGCCGATTTAAATCAAAGAGAAAAAATTTCTGCTAATGATATTTTTTTAGCAGTCAATTATCGGACAAAAGTTAGTCAAGGTTTAATCTAAAAAAGGATTTTTAGCGCCTTCAACAGAAAAATAAAGAAAACATTTTTTCTTTTCTAAAGTATTATTTCCGGTTAAAGCAATTTTTTCTCTTTTTTTCAGATAATCTCCTAAAGAGACATAAATTTTTCCTAAAGAAGCATAGAAAGTTTTGGTGCCATTAGGGTGACGAATAATTAAATAATTTCCATAACCTTTATTCCAGCCAGTTTTTTTCTCAATTACTAAGCCTTCATTTGAAGAGAAAACCGGCGTTTGGCAAAGATTATTAAAAATAACAGCATTTTCTTTAGGAATTTTTTTAATTATCCAACCAGTTGTTGGTAAAGAGAAATATCCTTTAATAACTGAAAGAGATGCTTTTTTTTCTTTTTCTTTTTTTACTCCTAAACTATGCTTGCCAGGAATAACAATAACTTTTTTAGCCCGAACTTCTTCTTCAGTTAAATTATTGAACTTTAACAAATCCTCTTTTTTTAAATGAAATTTTTCAGCAATTTTTTCTAAACTTTCTCCTTCTTGAATCTGATAAAGAATACCAGAAACTGAAGAAATAATAATTTCTTGACCTTCTCTTAAAAGAGAATTTTTCCGAAGATTATTCAAATTGAGAAGATTATTTAAAGAAATAGAAAATTTTTTAGCAATTCCATAAAGAGTATCGCCTCTTTTTACTCGGTAGTGAAGGACGTTTTCTTTTTCTTTGCCAAAAGATTGCTTAAAAAGAGTTAAGGAGATTAAGTTGTTTTTATTGCTAAGAATTGGTTGGTTAATAAAATTTAATTGACTAATAAAAGAATTTTCTGGCTTGAGAAAAAAATTCTTAAGAAAATAGTCATCTTCTTGAGAAAGAAGGTTAATTTCTTTTAAAGAGGTTAATTTTTGTTTTGGTGAAGAAAATTGGCTTTTGCTTGGAGAATTTTTGAACAAAGAAAAAACAAAGAAAAAAGAAAAAAGACCAAGCCAAAGGATTAGCCAAGAATTTTCTTTTTTTAGAAAAAAAGAAATTTCTTCCCTTTTTTTAAAGAAAAGAGGTTTTTTTGAAAAAGCAGGCACCTTTTTACTTTTGGGTTTAACTGATTAAGTTAAAGATAATCCAAATAACTCCTTTAGCACCAACAACAAAAACTAAGCCGAAAACTCCCCAAACCAAATAGTCCTTGGCTTTTTTAACTTTTGTCTCATCTCCGCCAGCCGTAACATAAGTAAAACCAGCAAAAGCAATAAAAGCAGCTGAAATTATTGTTAAAGCAATTAAAATGTAATTAACTATTCTGTCAATAAGATCAATGACATCATCGGCGGTCTGAAATCTGCCAGGCACGTTAGAGTCAGGATAATCACCGGGCGCGAATTGCCCGAAAACCAAATTTGGCAAACTAAAAAGGTTTAAAGCAATTAACCAAGGAAGAAGTTTTGAATATTTGATAATTTTTTTCATTTTTTATTTTTTTAAATACCGACTTTTTTAAATCTAAAATTTTTTAGCCGACCTTTTTTATTTTACTTTTACTCCTAAAAGATCTTTAATAATCAAAACAAGGCCTTTAGAACCCAAAACAATAAGAACGCCAATAAGTGTCCAGAAAAGGGTTGTTTTGGCTTCCCTGATTTTCCTTTCGTCGCCTTCAGAAGTTAAAAAGAGAAAACCAGCATAAGCAATAGCAGCAGCGCTGATAGGCATAGCGATTTTTATTAGAAAATCAAGAACTCTATTAAGAAGGTCAGTAAAACTTGTAGTATTTAAAGGATTAGGAATTTCAACAGCTAAAACAATTAAAGGTAAAAAACAAGAAAGCAAAGAAAGATAATTAAAGAAGTTTTTTATTTTTTTCATCTTTTCTTTCCGGTTAACAAAGAGATTTTCTCTGAGGCAATTCTCAAGGCCTCAATTGGTTCTTCCTTGCCTGACAAAACAGATTTTACCATATCTTTAAATATTTTTTCAAGAGCAAAAGGGTCTGGCTGCCAATACGATTTGGCAATCAATGCCTGATAAGAAAAAATTTTCAGATCAGGATCTTTAATAGTTTCTTTAATTAAGAATCTTAAAGCCGGTGGCTTTTTTGTCAAGTTTAAATAATCTTTAGCTCCTTGTCCTAAAGTTAGATATTCAACTAATTTTTGGGCTTCTGGCCAATTTTTTTTCCAAGAAACAGCCCAGAGATAATAACTTGAATAACTAACTGGTTGGGAAAGGTTAAATTGAGGAACTTGGGAGATTTCAAAAATAAGTTTAGGATTTTTTTCTTTGATTCTTTTAATGTCTTTTTGGTAAATAAAGGCCATTGGTGATTCTAACCAGGCAAAAGAATCAAGAGAGTTTTTTAAAGATTTGTCCCAGGTGTAATTTGCTGATTTTGGCTCAGCAAATTGAAGATAAAAGTTTAGAGCTTTGAGGGCTGAATCTTGACTTGCCAAAGAAGGAGATTCTTTGTTTAGAGAAGTGATTTGAGCGCCCTTCTGAAGCATTATTAAAGAAAGGATATCAAAAAAGTTTTCAATATTGTCTACTGAACCAAGCGAGGCGCCTGGTTTAACAATTTTGCCAGTTTCGTCAATTTCTTTTAAGAGGTTAGCGTCTTCGATAAATTCCTGCCAGGTTTTTGGTGGCAAAGCAATGCCTTTTTGGTTGAATTTTTCTAAATTGTAAGCCAAGACAAGAGTGTCTATTGAGCTTGGTAAGCCCCAAACTTTTTCTTCTCTAACCGCATCAGTCCAAACTACTTCAGGGAAATATTTTTTTATTTCTTTTGCTTGGAGATTAAAAGGAACAATCCTTTTTTTGAATTTATCTAGCCAGGTATTTTTAATAACAAAAATATCTGGCGTCTCGGCTGTGCCAAAAGAGTCAATTAATTCTTGATAATAAGTTTTTTCATTTTTTTGCTGATATTGGCAGTCAAGATAAGGATGTTTTTCTTGATAAGGAGCTAAAACTTGATTAATAACTGCTGGCGAGTCAAGTCCCCAAATAACCAGTTTTAAAGATTTCTTTTTTGGTTTTTTAGAAAAAAAACCGGCAAGGAAAACAAGAGTCAAAATAAGAAAAACTGCTCCGGTTAAAATAAATAATTTTTTAGTTTTGCTTATTTCATTCATAAACTTAGAGGTTGAATGCAAAATAAAAATGAGCAGATAATTTTTAAAAGGGGAAGAAATTAAAGAGGAAGTTTCCCTCCCCCACCTATATCCTCCCCCTCCCTCTGGGAGGGGGAGGAGTAAGGAGGGGGAGGGAGATAATAACAATCAAACTGTTTCCAAATTGGTCAGCAATTACAGATTATCAATTTTGACAATTTTATCAAATCTTTTAATTTTTTTAAAGAAAAAATTCATTGAATTTGAGCATTTCTCAGCTGCTCAAATTCATTTTGCATATAACCCTTAGACAATTATTCCTCCTTGAACAAAATCACCACTTTTTAGCTTGATAGCTTTAACTCCTTGCCCTTGTCGGGAAATTTTTCTAATTGAAGATAAAGGAGTTTTAATGATCATCCCTTTTTGGGTGGCAATAATTAAGCTTTCTTCTTGGTTAAGAATATCAACAAAGACAAGATTGCCATTTCTTTTAGTTAATTTAATGCCTTTAATTCCTTGACCGCCTCTTTTTTGGCCTCTGAACTGGCTAACCTTAGTTCTTTTAGCAAAACCAAAAGAAGTTAGGAAAAGCAAGTCAGAATTTTTATTTTCTTGGTTAACAACCACCAAAGAAATAACCTCATCGCCTTCCTTTAGTTTGATGCCAGTTACTCCACTAGTAAATCGAGCCATTGGTCTAATTTCTTTTTCTTTAAACCTAATAGAAAGCCCATTTTTAGTTGTTAAAAGAATTTCGTCTTCACCAGAAGAGAACTTGGCGGAAACCAAAGAATCGTTTTTATTAAGCTTGATGGCCAGAAGGCCATTTTTTCTAACATTGTAGAATTCTTCTATTGGCGTCTTTTTAACCAAGCCGTTTTTGGTAGCGATAATTAGGTATTTCTTTTTTTCTTTAATTTTCTCTTTATAAGAAAGAATTGCTAAAATTTTTTCTTCTTTGCCTATCTCTAAAAAGTTTAAAATAGCTCTTCCTTTGGCTAATCTGGTTGACTCTGGAATTTGATAAGTTTTAATTTGGTAAACCTTGCCTTTATCGGTAAAGAAAAGCAAATTTGAGAGAGTAGTTGTTTTGACAATTTTCTCAATAGAGTCGTTGTTTTGCGAACCAAAAAGAGAAATTCCTTGACCACCTCTTTTTTGGCTGCGGAAAGAGACAAGAGGAATTCTCTTGATAAAACCCTCTTTGCTTAAAAGGATTATTTCTTCCTTTTCAGTTAGATAATCTTCTTCTTTAAGAGGAGTGATTTCTTTGTCAAGAAAATGAGTTCTTCTTTTATCAGCAAATTTTTCTTTTATTTCTAAGAGCTCTTTTTTAATGATGTTTTTTAATTTTTCTTTAGAAGTTAGAATTTCTTCTAATTTTTTGATTAATTTTTCCTTTTCTTTTAATTCATTTTCTATCTTTTCTCTTTCAAGTTTGGCTAAATTTTGAAG
>CALGBJ010000044.1 GCA_937877385.1 uncultured bacterium | reverse complement strand
TATAAGAGGAGATTGGCAATTGCATTTAGAATAAAGCCAAAAAATTTATGAAAAAAATTGATTTTATTGATTTCTTCCTTCTTTTTAGTTTTGCTTTTATTGCTGATTTTCTAGAAGTAATTTCTTCTTTATTCCTGGCTATTTTTTTACAAATTATTACTAATCCAATAGGTTTTGGCGCAGTTGCAGCTGCTAATATAGTTAATTGGCTTTTTGGTAAGATTGGTATTCATATTGGTTGGTTAGAATTTGCTGCTGAAGGTCCTTGGTATCTTTTGGGTCTGCCGGTATTTTCTTTTCTTTTTGCTTTATTAGTTGATGCTGGTATAACTGTTTATCTTTTTTTAAAAGGGGTCAGAGGCAAAAAGGTTTTTGCTCAGATTGGTACTGTCTTATTAGAAAAAATTCCTTTTTTGAGCAGTTTACCTTTGAGAACTTTTACTATTTTGGCTATTTATTTTTCTGAAGAAAGCAAGAAAGAGTTGACAGCCGGTTCAAATCAATGATTAAATATAGGAAGGGGAGGGTGATAATTAATAATAATTAATAAAAAAATGAGAAAGAAGATTATTTTTTTAGCAATTTTTCTCTGTTTACCTTCTTTTGCTTTGGCTAAAGAACTGCCTCTTTTTGCTCATTTAACTTGGCAGAGTCAAACTTTTGTTCCTTCTTTTTATCAAGGAAAATCGCTGCCAAGTAGTAATAGTCAGGTTAAAGTTTCAGCTTTAGTTTTTGACAAAGAAGGAAAAATTGTTTCATCAAAAGATTTATTTTTTTCTTGGCATCTTAATTCCCAAATCGTTGACTCTGGCTTTGGCAAAGTTTCTTTTTCTTTTATTGATAAAAGAGAAAAAGAAAGTGAAAGTTTAACAATCGCTTTGGTTTTAAAGGATAAATTCGGTCGACAGAAAGAGTTTTCTTTATCAATTCCTTTTTCTTCGCCAGAAGTTATTATTTACCCTCAAGGTAGTTTGCTTTCTTTGAAAAAAATAAAAAAAGGAGAAGAAATTTCTTTGACTTATCAAACTTTTTTCTTCCCTCAATGGAAATTAGTTAGCCTGAAGCCCTTTTGGTTTTTTGGTAATAAATTGATTGCTGAAAATAAAAGAGAAATTGTTTTTAAGCCAGAAAATAGTTTTGATTCTCTTTGGCTATATTTGCAAAGCCGCTATAACAAAATTGGCACTAAATATTATAGCCAAGAAGTTAAAGTTGATTGATTTTCTTTAAAGTTTTATAATCAATAAAGAATGAAGAAATTTTTTAAAAAAATAAAAAAAGTTTTTCTTCTCATCCCACTTTTTTATCCTTTTTTAGTTTTCGCCAAGGATTATCATCTGCCCTTTTTGCCTGGACCTAAGGAAATTAATGCTGGCTCTTTAGAGAGATTTCTCCAAAATCTTTTTAAATTTGGTTTAGGAGTAGCTGGCTTTTTAGCAGTTGTCTTTTTAATTTGGGGTTCAATTGAATATATGCTTTATCCCTCTAATTTAACCCAAGAGAAAAAAGCCAAAGAAAAAATTTGGAATGCTATTTTTGGTTTAATCTTAATTTTGGCAACTTATCTTATTCTTTATAATATCAATCCAGATTTAGTCAAAATTCGTTTGCCAAAAGAAATGGAAGTTTCTATTCCTACTTCTACTACTTCTACTCCTCGATAATAAAATAAAAAATGGAGAAAAAGAAAAGAAATTTTATTGCTTTAATTACCTTTGCCTTTTTTTTGCTTTGTTTTTTATTTTGGTTTTTTTGGCAAATTAGAAGTTCTCAAAAGGAAGAAATTTCGCCAAAAAAAGAACCAACCCCGACAGTTTCAGAAAAACAAAAAGAGAGAATTTTTCTTTTAACACCAAAAGAAAAGCAAGTTCTTTCTTTTTGGTTGAAAGGAGAAGATTTTCTTTACTTTTTTGACAAAGAAGGCTCGCTTTTCAAACTTGACTTATTAACTTCCCAGATTAGCCCTCAAGAAGTTTCTTTTCCTGATGTCAAAGAAATAAAAATTTCTCCTGACAAGAAAAAATTAATAGTTTTTTGGCAAAGAGAAAATTTGCCGCCAGTTCTTTTAGATTTGGAAAAAAAGATAAGAAGAATTCTAACTAAAGGTATTAGTTCTTTAGATTTT
>CALGBJ010000043.1 GCA_937877385.1 uncultured bacterium | reverse complement strand
TCCGGATAACGAGGAAATTCTTCTTGCCAAAAAGTTTTGACGATAGGATCTTTAATTGTCTCAACAACTTTTTTCCGGTATTCTTTATCAATCAAGAGGCGCATAATACTCAAAAGAGTGGCTCCGGGATATTCTAAAAGGGCTAAAATTGAATTGCGTAAAAGATATTCTAATCTTGGGCCCCAAGTTTCCAACCAAATCTTTTTAAAAGCACCAACAACACCACTAGCCACTAGATAGCGAAGGTCAGGATCAACATCTTCCATCACGTTAAAACCAATTGGATAAGCAATATCTGAAGGATCAAAATAAATAGTGTCTTTAATTCTTTCTTTGGGAATAAAATCTAAAAGATGTTCAGCGTAACCGCCATGAGGATCAATCACGGCCAACCCTCTATTTGCTAAGATATCTTGAATAGCCATATTCTCTAAAAGAGTAGTTTTGCCCATACCGGTTTTACCAATAACGTAAAAATGACGGCGTCTATCTTCTAATTTGATGCCAAATTTTGTCTCTTGGTTCCTAAATTTAGTTATGCCTAAATAAAGAATTTCTTGATTCATTTTTTAAATTAGTGAGGCAAATTTAATGGTGGCTTGCCTTTTTTTATTTCAATCTTCCTGACGGTTGGTGCTTTAATTTTAATGCCAGGGAAATGACAAATTGTTGCCAATTCCTCGGTATTCAAAATCATTTCGCTGGCTGGAAAAATATTCTCTTTTATTTTTTGAAAAAATTCTTCTTTTTTCTTTTCTTCTCGCCTTTTTTTAAAAAGCCATTTAAACTTAGTTAAAGAAATGCCTTCTTTTTTATCGGGCAAAAAAGCGTTCATATCTTGAGTGTTGAAATGAGAAAAAACACCTAAAAGATTAATGATATTGCTCTTATCAAAAACCTCCTTTTTATCCAAATAAAAAATCCTTAAACCGGTTTTAAAACCAGGTTTAGCAATTTTATTTTCAATCCCTTCAATTATTTTTCTCTGGCCAGGAGTTAAAGCTGAAAGATTTGGCGGCTCACCAGAACCTCTCTCTTGCCAGGTTGGCACTTCCCAAAAAGCTACCAAAAGATTTTTCAAAAATTCAAAAAATTGCTCTAAAGGACCCATCACTTTTGGCTCTTTGGCACCGGCTAATTCTTTGACTATTCTCTCTCCTTCTTTTTTCCATTCATTACCAGTTGGTTTGATAAAATAAGAAAGACAAACCAGAGCTGTTTTAGAAAAATTACTGATGGCTTCCAAGATATTATTTAAAGGGTCGATTCTTTCTTCTTCTTTGTTTTGGCTAAAATAAGGATAAGTCAGAATTGGATAAGGATCTTCTTTGTTAAACTTAAAACCAGAACCCCAAATTTCATATTCTTTTAAAGAAATACCTTCCTTAACCAAAGGATGCTCAACCACTCTAATTTCTGCTTCTGGATATTGAGCATAAATTCTTTTTTCTATCAACAAACGAAATTTTTCTGGCAAGGTAATTAAAAAACTTATTTCATTTTCTTTAGCCAAGATATCTATCCTCAACCATTCTTGAAATAAACCAAGAAAATATTTTTCCCAAAAAGAAAACGAACTTTTTAGGGCAATATGGAAACCGGCAAAAACCTGCTCCATTGCCTGTAAAGATAGTTTCTCTGAAGGATAAACTAGAACTTCTAAAGTTAGCCAATTAAGAGATTTCTTGTATCTTAATCTGGCATATTCTAACCAAACTGACCAAAAAATTATTAAAAGAACTAGGAAAAGAAAAAACCACCAAGAATTAGCCAGAAAAAAGAGGAATTTTTCCCAAAGAGAAGAAAAAAATGACTTCAAAAAAAGAAAATTTTTCATTTTTCTTATTTTACTCTGAGGCCAACCAAATTGTCAAACAAAAAATTCGTTGTCAAGAAAGAAAAAGGAATTATAATTTTTATTATGATTAAAAGAGGAATTGCTACTTTTACTTTAGATTATGGCCAATGCCCAAAATGGCTTTTTGAAAGAATGGTCAAACTTGGCCGAGAAATTGTTTCTATTATCTCTCAAGAATACGGGTCAGATGAATTTGTTAAAAGAATCGCTGATCCAGTTTGGTTTCAGTCATTAGGCACAGTTTTGGCTTTTGACTGGAACGCTTCTGGTTTAACCACTATTTTAACTGCTGCTTTAAAAGAAGCCATTCGCGGCCAAGAAAGGGAATTGGGAATTTTTATCTGTGGCGGCAAAGGAAAAACTTCTCGAAAAACACCAGAAGAAATAGAAAAATGGGGAGCTTCTTTAAGTTTGCCAGAAGAAAAAACTTTAGAACTTGTCCAAAGTTCAAAACTAACTGCTAAAGTTGATACTAGCTTAATTCAAGATGGCTATCAAATTTACCATCACAGTTTCTTTTTTTCAGAAAACGGCTCCTGGGCTGTTGTCCAGCAAGGAATGAAAACAGAAAATCAGACGGCCAGAAGATATCACTGGTTTAAATCGGCTAAAGAGAAAATTGACTTTGTTGAAGAACCGCATAAAGGCATTGTTTCTCAGCTAAAATCACCAACTTTGAATCTCTCAGCCAAAAGAAGTAGAAAAAATAGAGAGGTTTCTTTAGAAATTGTTTCTCGAGGCAATTATCAAAGTTTTTTTAAAGACCTAAGAATTTTAAGAAAACATTCAGATAAACTCTCTAAAATGATAACTTTGAAATATCAAAACAAAGAATTTACTCTTTTAAATTTAGCCAGGAATGAATTTTCTTGGCATCCGGTTTTGTTAGAAGATTTTTCCAAATCAAGATATTTAGAAAAAATTTTCTCTAAAATTTACGGAATCAAACCAAAAAACTATCAAGAACTTTTAAGTATTAAAGGTGTTGGTCCTAAAACAATTAGGGCTTTAAGTTTAGTTTCAGAGGTTATTTATGGCGCTGAACCTTCCTATCAAGATCCGGCTCGCTATTCTTTTGCTCATGGCGGCAAAGACGCTACTCCTTATCCAGTTGATCGTCGGACTTATGATTCCACTATTTCAATTTTAGAAAAAGCAATTAAAAAAGCGAAGATTGAAAATAAAGAAAAAAATTTAGCCATTCAGAGGTTAGAAAACTTAATAAGCCAAAATTATGGCTAAAAGAATCTAATAATAAAAGGAGAGAGGAATAGAAGTTGGAAAAATCTTTAAAAATCCTCTAATTTTTTGGCTTCTTCAATTTTAAATTTGCCAATTTTTGTCCTTCTTAAATTGAACAAACTTGCTGGCAAAGATAATCTTCGGCCAATCTCTTCAGCTAAACTTCTAATATAAGTTCCAGAACTGCAAAAAATTTCAATTTTCAAGAGAAAAAACTTATCCTTTTTAGTTAAAGAAAGAAATTTTATTGAATAAACTTCCATCATCTTTTTTGGTGGCTGAAAATCAATCCCTCTTCTAGCCAGCTTGTACAAAGGAACACCTTTTCTCTTGATTGCCGAATATTTGGGTACTGGCAGATAATGTTTACCTTTTATTTCTGTCAAAACTTTTTTTACTTTTTCAACCGGCAAACCTTCTATTTCTTTTTCAACTAAAACTTTTCCATCTTGGTCACCGGTCTCCGTTTTTCTGCCTAAAAGAATTTCTGCTAAATAAACCTTTGGCAGTTTAAGAAAATTTTTTAATTTTTTAGTTCCTTTGCCAAAACCAATTATTAAAAGACCGGAAGCCAAAGGATCTAAAGTGCCACTGTGACCCATCTTTTTTACTCTCAATTTCTTTCTCAAAATTCTGATAACTTCAAAAGAAGAGATGCCTTTTGGTTTGTCTATTAAAAGAATTTCTTTATCTCTCATTGCAATTTAATTAATTTTATTTCTATTTCCTCTTTGAAAAAATCTTTGGCAGTTTTCTTTAAACCAAAAGAAATGTCGGTGGCTAAAAAAATTCTTTTACCTTGCCTGCCGATTTTTCTTTCTATCTCTGGGTGATTGTTTAAATAAATTGCCAATTTTTTGGGAATAATTTCATCTTGAGAAAAAACTTTAATTCTCTTGGGTAAAACTTCTCTAATTTCTTTTTTAACCAAAGAATAATGAGTGCAAGCTAAAACTAAAGATTCAATTTTCTTTCTTAATAATGGTTGGAGATATTTTTTTAAAAGGCCTTTTAAACAAGGCAGGCCTTCTTTGCCTTCTTCAATAATTGGCACTAACAAAGGAGCAATCTGCTGATAAACTTTAATCTCTTTTTTGATTTTTTTAAACTCTCTGAGATAAGACAAGGAATTAACCGTACCTTTAGTTGCCAAAATTCCTAAACGGGAAATTTCTGGTTTCTTCTCTAAAACTTCTTCAACTGTTGGTCTAATTACTCCTAAAACTCTTCTTTGAGGAAAAAATTTTTTTAACCATTTCTGCTGAATTTTTCTTAAAGACAAAGCCGAACTAGTATTACAAGCGACGATTATCAACTGACAGCCTCGACCAAAAAGATATTTGATTGCCTCTAAAGTAAAATTAAAAACTGCTTCTGGCGAGCGAGAGCCATAAGGCATTCTTAAATTGTCTCCTAAATAGAGATAATTATAAGCAGATAGTTTTTTATTTTTTAAAATGGCTCTTAAAATATTTAAGCCACCTAAACCAGAATCAAAAATGCCAATCATTTTTTTATATTATTATTTTAAAAATAACAAAAGTAAATCTTGACAAAGTAACTTTTGTATTTAGATTAAAATTAGAAAATTAAAAAGGAGGTGAAAAGAATGATGAAAAAGAGAGTTTTTTTGATTAAGGGAGGAAAGGTTGCTGAAGTAATTCCCAATATTATATTGGGAATAGATCCAACCGCTAATATTATTAGAAAAACTTCAACGGGAGTTGAAATCGAAATTTCCTCGAACAAGAAAGCAGAAATTGAAAAACTCCTTTCGAAATGGAGCGCGAGCTACCATTTCAAATTCTATCTCCTTCAATAAAAAACAAAAACCCTTTTTTAAAGGGTTTTTTTATTCTTCACTAAAAATTAAAGGTCCTCTTTTATTAGTAGTTGAACTAATAACTTTGACTAACAATTCTTTGCCAATTAATTTTTTCAAACTCTCTAAAATTTCCTCACTGCTACCATTTTTGACTTTCGGATAATGCTCTTTTTTTAATTGAGAAGAAGGCAAAAATCCTTCTAAATTATTATATCTAACCAACAACCCCCCTCTATTAGCACCGACAACTCTGACTTTTATTTTTTCTTCTTTGTCTTGAATTTCCTTAATTTTTTCTCTTTCTTTCTCCTCGATCAGATCTCTAACTGAAAGAAAAATATAACCACTTTCATCGTCTGGTTTTATAACCTTGGCTTTAATTTTCTCTCCTAAAGGAATTCTTTGGAGAATATTTCGAACTGAGAGATATTCCTGACCGCAAACTACACCAGTGGCTTTTTTTAAATCAATAAAAATTGCCTTGTTACCCTTTCGATAAATAACTTCTCCTTCAACTATTTCTCCTTCTTTAAAAAAATTATCAGGAAAATCTTTTGGTTTTATTTTTAATAATTGTTTAGGCATTTTTTTAAAGAGCCTATGGTCGGACTCGAACCGACAGCCTCTCCCTTACGAAGGGATTGCTCTACCAATTGAGCTACATAGGCTGACAATCTTATTAAGATTATCTTGTTTTTTAAATTTTAATCAAATAAAATTACTTAACTTCAACCGTTGCTCCAGCTTCTTCTAATTTTTTCTTTATCTCTTCTGCTTCTTTAGAATCAATATTTTCTTTAATTGCTTGAGGGGCTTTATCAACTAAATCTTTAGCCTCTTTCAAACCTAAACCAGTAATTTCCTTAACTGCTTTGATGACTTGAATTTTATTATCTCCAGCCGATTGCAAAATAACCGAGACAGAACTTTTTTCCTCTTCAACTGCCTGACCTTGACCGCCACCGACTATTGGCGCTGCCTGAAAAGAAGGCATAGCCGAAACGCCAAATTTCTCTTCTAATTCTTTAACAAATTCCGCCAACTCGACAACACTCATTTTTTCTATTTTTTCAATAATCTCTTGGAATTTTTTTTCTTTTTCTTCAGCCATAATTTAAAATTTAATTATTTTTCAGCGACCTTGTTTGATTTTTTCTAAAACAAAAATCAACTTAAAAATCTCTCCTTTCAAACTATAAACAAGATTATTTAAAGGTGACTTCAAAGAATAAACTAATCTTGTCAGAAGAACCTCTTTCGAAGGAATTTCTGCTAAAGAAACGATTTCTTTTTCTGAATAAATCCGATTTTCTAACCAGCCAGCAATAACTTCAACTTCTTCTTTAAATTTTTTTCTAAAAGAATTAACCAACTTCAAGATTGGCAACAAAGAATCTTCTTGAAAAATAAAGAGAGAAAGCAAGTTCCCTTTTTTTTCTTTCGGCAAAACAAATGACTCTTCTTTTTTTGAATCTTGCCAGGCAATTTGAAATAATCTTTTCTTAACTACTCGGGCGCTCCCTTGAAGATCTTTAATTTCTTTTCTTAAAACAACTAAATCGTTGTTAGGAATCTGAGAAAAATTCAAACAAATCAAGCCGTAGCTTTTAGTCAGGTCGTCTTTCAAATTTTCAACTATTTTCTCTTTTTCTTTTCTGGTTTTAGGCATAAATTTATTTAATTAAAATATAAAAACGGCTTTTTTAAGCCGCAGAAAACAAACAAACTTTTTATCCTCAATAAGCCCTACTTCTCTTTGAAAGAGAATGCTTATTTTCTGCGGACAAATTTGTTTTTTTTGTCTTTATTCTTTTTTCTCTGGCTGTTTTTCTTTTTCTGATTCCGATTGTTCTTCTGGGGTTTTCTCTTCTTCTTTTTTCATTTCTCCTCCCTCTTTTTCTTTATCTCCTCCTGCTTCTTTCTTTTCTTCTTCGGTTTGTTCTTCTCCTTTTTTAGAACTTTCTTTCTTCTTTGTCTTGTGAACTCTTCTTTTTGGTCCGGGCAAAATCCTTTCTTTAACTAAAAGATTGTAAACAGTATCACTAATTTGGGCTCCTTTGTCAAGATATTTTTTTATTTCTTCTTTTTCTAAAGAATATTCCTTCCTTTGCGGGTCATACCAGCCAAGAACTTTAATTATCTTGCCTGTCAATTTTCTTCTTTTTTCAGTTAAAACTATTCTAAATCTTCTTTGATGTTTTTTACCTCCTGGCTTTAAACGAATAATAATCATAATATATTTTCTAAAGAATTTTTTAATTAATTCAAATAACTAAAAATCTAATTTTTTTATCTCTTCTTGAAAAAACTTTTCTATCTCTTTCTTGCTAATCGCTCCTTTCAAGAATTGAATACTCGTTTCTTTAATATCCTCCAAATAAATCAATTGCTCTAAAAATAATCTAAAATTAAATTCGTCTTTATACTTTTTCTCAGCTATCTTTTTAATCTCTTTCAAATTGGAATGCCTCTCTTTCAAAATAAAATACAAATCCACATAATCTTTAAATGTTCCTCGCTGGTTTAAAACATATGCCTTGCAAGCCGCTATTTCCGGAACCTGAAGAATCCTTATTCCTCCAAATTCAATAGGCTTCAATATCAAAGGAAATCTATATTTTACGAAATCTACCTTTGTCTCATTTACTCTTAAACTCAATTGCTCAGAATGATTTATAATAACCCTCACTTTAAATTTGTCAAAAACTCTTCTGGCTTTGGCTAATAAAGTTTGAGGAATATCTTTTTCTGAAAACAAATCAAAGTCAAGAGAAATTCTATGATTTATTTGTAAAGCCAAAGCAGTTCCTCCAGCCAAATAAAAATCAGAAAAACTCTTCAATTTAGGAAATATTTCTTTCTGCTCTGATTTTAGTACCTCGAGATGCATATTTTGTCTTTTCAATTTTTAAAAGTAGAGAAATTAATTTTAAAGGCCCTCTTCTAAATTCACTTACTGGAACATCTTTCAAAATCTTTTTTACTTCTTCTTTTCCATAATAATTAATTATCCACTGCCAGTGTTGCCAATCTCCATAATTAATAGTATTAACAATAATTCTTTCCCTATCCCTTTGAGGGCTAATCAAAGAAAAATCATAAGACCAAAAAAGGGGCTTAAAAAATTCTGGCAACTTAGACAACTTTTTCTTGGAAAAAGTTTTTTTCATTTAATAATCTTAAATTCTCTTTTTGATTAAACTACTAATTATGATAAATTTGAAGTTTAGCGAAAACCCGCTGGCGGGGACGATGGGAATTGAACCCACGATCTTCTCCTTGACAGGGAGATGTGTTAACCACTACACCACGTCCCCAATTCACTTTTTTATTTTGGTCAAATCTATTTCTCCTTTATTTATTTTCTTTAGGCACTTTGTGCAAATTTTAATTCTTCCACCAGAAGGCAACCTAAACCATTGAAGGTTTGGTTTCTGAATCCTTTTGCTAGTAGGATTATACTTTGTTGCCCTAAGTTTCTTTCTTTTAATAGCGATATTAGATTTTTTTTGACAAAGAAAACATTTAGCCATTTTCTTGGCTTATTCTACTTATTTTAAAAAATAAGTCAATGTTAAATGGCTATTGGCTATTAGCAATTGGCAGTTGGCTATTAGTAAT
>CALGBJ010000042.1 GCA_937877385.1 uncultured bacterium | reverse complement strand
GCTTCAGCCATTTTGTGAACAGTTTCTCTTTTTTTCACTGCTTCTCCTTGGTTGTTGCTAGCATCAATTAATTCTAAAGCTAATCTCTCTTCCATTGGTTTGCCTTTTCTTTTCTTGGCGGCTTCAATGAGCCATCGGCAAGCCAAACTAAATCTTCTTTTTTCCGGAACTTCAAAAGGAATTTGGTAGTTCGCTCCGCCAATTCTTCTTGAGCGAACTTCCATCAGAGGACCAACATTCTTGATTGCTTTTTCAAAGATTTCCAAAGGTTCTTTTTTAGTTTTCTCTTTAATAATTTTGGTTGCTCGATAAAATATCTTTTGAGCTAAACTCTTTTTTCCTTTTCTCATTAAATGATTAATAAAACGAGCAACGTCAACTCGCTGAAAAAGAGGATCTGGTTGATATTCTCTTTGAACAGAATGTCTGCGTCTACCCATTTATTTTTTTTCTTTCTTCGTTCCGTATTTTGACCTTGATTGCTTTCTGCCTTCAACGCCACCAGTATCTAAAACCCCTCTGACAATATGATAGCGAATACCAGGCAGGTCTTTAACTCGTCCGCCTCTTAAAAGAACAACTGAGTGTTCTTGAAGATTATGACCTATACCAGGAATATAAGCAGTAACCTCCATACCATTTGTCAATCGGACTCTGGCTACCTTTCTTAAAGCAGAGTTTGGTTTTTTAGGAGTAACAGTAAACACTTTCAAGCATACTCCTCTTTTAAAGGGAGCAGGAGAAACTTTGTATCTTTGTTTAAGAGTATTAAAAATAAAAGAGAGGGCTGCTCCCTTTTTTCTTTTCTTTACTTTCTTTCTCGGTTTTTTTATTAATTGATTAATAGTTGGCATTTTGTTTAACGAAAGAAAGTATAACCAATTTGTTTTTTTTGTCAATTTGTTTTGTTAAGTAGTATTTCTTTTGTTTTTCCCTATCCCCCCTCTTAATCTCCCCCCTTCCCAAAGGGAAGGGGGGAGAAAATAGGAAATTCCTCCCCCTCCCTCTGGGAGGGGGAGGATAAAGGTGGGGGAGGGGAATAAGAAATTTTCCTCCGACTTAAGCCGGAGGAAGAGGAAAGGAAGATTCTCTTAAATCGTACTAACACGCCATTTGCGGCACGGGATTTACTTTTCCACATTTTTTACTTGCTTTTTTAAAAAAGGAAAGTATAATTTTTTCTTAAATGAAGAAGATCCTAATAATTGAAGATAATAAATTCTTACTATCTCTTTTAAGGGCAAAATTTTTAAAAGGTGGCTTTGAAGTTTTTGAAGCCGAAGACGGTTTGGAAGGAATAAAGAAAATTGAAGAAATAAAACCAGATATTATCCTTTTAGATATTATTCTGCCCGAAAAAAAAGGTTTTGAAGTAATGAAGGAAATAAAAGAAAATCCGGCTCTTTCTAAAATTCCCATTGTTATCATTTCTAATTTGGCTCAACCAGAGGATTTAGAAAAGGGAAAGAAATTAGGTGCTTTAGCTTATTTTGTTAAAAGTCAGGTTTCTATTGAAGAAATAGTTAAAAAAATTAAGGAAATTTTAGCAAAACAAAATTTTTCAAGGTCGGAAATAGGTTAATTTTAAAATGGAAAATAAAAAAGGATTTACTTTGTTGGAACTTTTGATTGTTATTGCTATTTTAGCAATTTTAGCAGCAGCGGTTTTGGTAGTTATTAACCCAGCCGAAATTTTGAAAAAATCAAG